>PXBW01000251.1 GCA_003566775.1 candidate division WS1 bacterium | reverse complement strand
TGCTGATAATCGAGCTTGATTCCACCGACGATCCCGCCTACGGTCAACAGCAGTTGATCAAGTACAACGGCTTTCACGGACAGTATATGTACCATCCGCTGCTGATCCACGAGGGTCTCACCGGCTCCAGACGAGTTGTGTGCCTGGAGTTTGCCCTGCAAACTCCTCAGAGGTCGCGCAGCGACCTCACTGCGCCCGATCGTGCAGCGCCTCAAAGAGGCCTTCCCGCACACGCCGCTGCAGTTGCGCGCCGACATCGGCTTCGCCGGTCCGAAACTGTATGAGTTCTGCGAGAGCCGGGGTATCGAGTTTACCATCGCCGCCGCGTCAAATGCGGTCTACAAGCGTCACAGCGACGAATTGCTGGCCCGTGCCGTAGAACTGGCGAAGCGCACCGGCCGCAAGGTGACGCTCTACGATCACTTCCCTCAGCGGGCAGGAAGCTGACAGGGCCAGTTCCGCATGTCGATGAAGGTCGAGGCCGAGGGTGACCGTACCAGCCGGCGCTTCGTCATCACAAATCGTCGCGGCGATCCGCGCAGGCTGTTCAGGGATGGCGCCTTCATCCCCGAGAGCAGCCTGCGCTTCTCGATAGGCTTCCCCTCAAGCTGGCCCAAGCGCCAACTGTTGGAGCAGGATACCGCCGATGTGCGCGCTCACCGACCACCGGGATGGGTAAGAGTATCGCCTCAGTTCGGCCACTCAGCCGGTCGAAAACCCCCGGCCCGCGGTGCTGAAGAACTCATCCACGGTGAAGATCACGCCCTCAAACCTCTCGAAATCGCTCCGATCCGTGCCCAATCACGCCTCCACTCACCAAGACTGTGTATCTCAACCGCATTCCGAGAGATGTCGATCCAAAACCGCTCCATAGCACTGCTCAAACACACACAACGTGAGGGCACGTGAGTTATCCAGGGTGACAATATTGTGGGGGGTAAACTCTACTCGCGCAAACGGTCGAAATGTGAATGGTTACATTTTTTTTTTGGTATCAAAAAGGATAGTCGGGTGGAGTCCGCGAATATGTAGTCAAGCGTAGGTCAGCGGAGGAGCGAAAATGCTTTCATCCGTCGGCGCAAGAGGAACCGGACCAGCGTATATAGGCCGGGCCCACCGTGCTCGTATAGGAGCATGGGCGGGCTCATTTTTGTTTATCTGCAAGAGCACTTCCGCCGGTCACACTGCGATCGTTCAGGCGACCGCATTAGCCTTTCCAGAACAGCTCTGTGCCATGAGGAGGACGTAATGATGGATCAAAGACGACACGGTTTCAGTGGCGGCGGGGCTGTTAGGCCTACATCACTCCGCGGTCCTGCTTCTCGTGTGTCTGCGGCTGCTCGACTCGAAACACGCGAAGACTCTCATCAAACGTCGATACCATTCGGGCGGGACGCATTGACAATATCAAGTCCCACTCTCGACGAGCGGCCATGCCCCGTAGACGTCATGAATCGGGACGACAGCGTGGAAGTCAATGTAGCATCATCGGAAACTGGAGGC
Source organism: candidate division WS1 bacterium (assembly GCA_003566775.1). Lineage (GTDB taxonomy): Bacteria > Armatimonadota > Zipacnadia > Zipacnadales > UBA5352 > UBA5352. The sequence goes on along the minus strand of PXBW01000251.1, from coordinate 3,227 downwards.
GACATTATGCAACGCACTCATCGTATACTGATGGTTCTTACGATCCTTGCGCTCGCAATGGGCGTATCCTCCGGGCAGTCGGCGACCACGCAGGTCGTCTACGAGATCGAAAGCAATCTCGCCGCAGGCTCCTCCGTCGACGCATCATCGGCGGCGGGTCCCCCCGGCCAGCGATACTCGGTGGACGGGATCAACGATGAGCGTCTCGATAGTTGGTGGGCCAGTGGCGCGAACGTAGCACTTCCACAGTGGATCAGGCTCAGTTTCGACGCTCCCCTCATGATGGACACCGCGGTGTTCCTCCAGGTCGATAATCCTCACATCTATGCCAACGCGAAACTCATTGAGCTGGAGTTCTCCGATGGCAGTACCGTGCAGCAGGAGCTTGAGGACTCTCCTGGGCCGTTCATCGTGCGCTTTCCCGCGCGCAGCAGCGAGTGGGTGCAGTTGAACATCCTCGAGACCCACGAGGAGAAGGTTTACTACGGTGCGCGCCAGGTGCTTCTATTTCATGATCCCGACGAGGATGTTGAAGTGCGAGTGCCGCCCAGACAGAGGTGGTTGCAGGTGGACCTGACCGAGACCGGACGCGAGTCGCATCCGACGGTCTATCTTACCGCAGAGGACGTCGAGCGCGCCCGCAATCGCATCGAGCAGTACGAATGGGCGCGAACGTTGGCTGATCGCATCATCGCGCGCGCCGATGAAGTGGTGGACCGGGATCCCGAATGGATTCGCGAAAACGCTCCGGACAAGGATGCGGCGTACGCCTATGGCTTCACCGGCTGCCCGATCTGCGGTAGCCGGTGGGGAAGCTGGGGCGGTGCCAACGCGAGCTTCGACCGCCCAGGCAAGGTCCGTTGCGGCGAGGGCCATGTTCTTCCGGATGCGGACCATCCCGATGAAGGTACCGGTTACGTGGCCGATGACGGCCGCACTCACTACTTCGTCGGCTCGTACAATGCGTGGGTGGTCGAGACCTATCAGAGATGGGCCGACTGGCTCTCCTTCGCATACACAATCACCGGCGAGGAGCATTACGCGGAGACCTGCGCCGTGGTGCTTGATGTGATCGCCGAGATCTATCCGCATGCCACAGCCGGCTCATGGGACTACCCCTCGGATCCGCCCAGCGGCCGCCTCAACCGCCCTTGGTATCAGGTTGCACGGGTGCTCGTTCTGCTTGTAGATTACTACGACAAAATCTACAATAGCCCGGCGCTCGATGAGCCGTCATTTGCTGACGACATGACACGGCGCGAGAATATCGAGACGAACATGCTCAAGGATGGGGCGTGGTACTGCTACGAGCAGTCGCTCCGGGGTGGCATGCATAACGGTCAGGCCGACTACCTGCGGGGGGTGCTCGCCGTCGGGTGCCTTCTGGGTATCGATTCCTACGTGGACTGGGCGATCAACGGGCCGTACGGCATCCATGCACTGGTAAGCAACAACGCCGATCGCGACGGCAGATACTACGAGACCTCACTGAGTTACGCGATGCACGCCCGCAGTCTCTACCTTACCTTTGCCGAGCCGATGATAAATTATCGCAGCGAACTCTATCCGGAGGGCTTGAACCTCTACGACGATACCAACTTCCGCGCATTCTACGTGCTGCCGCGGCTGGCGATGGACACCGCTGGCAAGTGGCCCCGGTACGGGGACAGCGGTCCTGACAGCAGCCGCACGATGCCGGGAGGCCGGCCCTTCGACGCTCGTGACTACGCGTACGCCGAACGCATATACAATCGTACCAGCGATCCGGAGGTCAGGCGCGATTTTGGCGCGCTGATCAACTGGCTGGCCGACGGTGATGTTCAGAATGCCCGCGCGGGCTCCGGGGATGCGGAATGGCTGCTCTTCCACGCCCGCGAGATCCCACCGGCGGAGGGGGAGGTCCCCGAGCATCTGCAACGGAGGATCACAGAGACCTCGCTCATGGGACAAAAGGGTATCGCGATTCTGCGCACACCGCCATCGTCGGAGGCACAGGCGGTTCTGCTGCGCTACGGTCCGGTGCTCAACCACGGGCATTTCGATGACCTCAATATCAATTACTTCGGCCTCGGCTACGAGTTGACCTACGATCTCGGCTTCGGTCTCGGATCTACGCACACACAGGTCGGGTGGGGCAAGCAGACCGCCTCCCACCAGCTTGTACTGGTGGATGAGACCCGCCAGCTTGCGGCCGAAGAGGATGACACAGGCGGGAGCCTGCATATGCTTGCCGGCATGCCCGGCCTGCAGGTGGTGGACGCCGACGCCGACGGCTGCTACCGCGCGGTCGGCGTCGAGACCTACCGGCGCTTCGTGGCGCTCGTCGGCGACGGACCGAACAGCTACCTGCTGGATATCTTCAATGTCCACGGCGGTACCCAGCACGATTACATGGCTCACGCTCTGTCTGACGACATAAGTTTTGAGGGAGTGGCTCCCGGCGAGCGAGAACCGGGCTCGGTAGCGGGGCGCGACATCAACTGGGGTGAGCGCCAGCAGAATGACGGCAACATGAGCGGTGTACCGCCCAGACCCTACTGGGTACCTCCACCCCCCAACGGCCTGGGCTTTCTGATGCACCCGCGGCGGGCGCAGGCTAATGGTCCGTGGTCGGCCACCTGGCGACTGCCGGACGAGGACAGTTACATGCGCATGACGATGGTGCCGGAAGAGGACACCGAGGTAATCAACGCGTGGGCCCCGGGGCTCTACCCGCATAACCCGAAGGCCGAGCATGTGATCGCCCGGCGCACCTCTGAGGAAGGTCCGCTGACCAGCACTTTCGTGTCGATCCGCGAACCCTACGGCCCTGCGCCCCTGCAGATCGGTGGCATCTCAGGGACCGAACTTGTAGCAATCGCCGACACAGACGATGGAGCTTACAGGCATCTCGACAGCCACGGTGTCCTGCTCTTCCAGGCGGAGCAGTTCGGGGGCGAGATACACCTTGCCCTCGAAGCTCCTGCAGACGGTGAATACTATCTCATTATCAGTCCGCTCATGTCGCCGAATTACGGGGCGGTGCAGTTCCTGCTAAACGATGAGCCTCTCGGCGAGCCATTTGTCGCGAATAACCCGGCGGTGCAGCAGGGGCCTTTGCAGATGCTCGGACCGGTGAACCTGGAGGCGGGCGCCCAGCGCCTTACCGCCAGGACCTTGGCCCGGATTATTCATGTCCATAGGGAAGTAAGAACGGCAGGAGCGTCGAAATGGGGTGTGAGCACACC
>PXBW01000052.1 GCA_003566775.1 candidate division WS1 bacterium | reverse complement strand
TCCAGCACACTCAGGATGCGCAGCTGCCTGCCGCGCTCGGTGCGGTCCTCACAGATGTCGTAGCTCCACACGTTGTCGGGATGGGTCGATCGCTGCTTCACCTCGCCCTTGGGGCCACAGGGGCGCTTCACGCGCGGTCTGCGCCGAAGGTCCAGTCCCTCCTCACGCCAGATCCGGTGCACCCGCTTGTGGTTGACCCGCCACCCCTCACGGCGCAACTGCCCCCACACGAGGCGATAGCCGTAGTATTGCCTGTCCTCCGCCATCTGCTTGATCCTGGCCCTGAGCGCATCCTCGTCGGGGCGCTTGCGTGGAACGTAGTAGAGGCTCGAGCGAGACACCTCCACCAGCTTACATGCTTGCCGTTGTGATCTCAGCCCCTTCGTCTGCAGATGGCGAACCGCCGCCCGCCTGCGCGCGGGGCTCACCATTTTCCCCGCAACAGCTCCTTCAATGCGTCGTTGTCCATCGCCTGCTGCGCTACGATCCTGCGTAGACGAGCATTCTCAGCCTCCAACTCCTTGAGCCGACGCACCTCCGAGATCTCCATCCCGCCGAACTTCTTCCGCCACCGGTAGATGGTTCCCTCCGAGACGCTATACTGACGTGCCGTCTCCGCGATCGACCGACCACTCGACACCTCGCCGAGAATGCGCACGATCTGCTCTTCGGTGTAACGCTTACCCTTCATGAGAAGACCTCCTTCACGTCCCTATTCTACCAGAAATCCTCTCACTTCATATGGTCCGATTTGAGGGGGCAAGGTCAGAGGCTATGGTTGATTCGTGATTGATGCCGAGGTCACGGAGATATTGGGTGAATGGGTGAGGGTCTGATTTCTGATTGCGCGGACCATGGAAATCGAGATAGAGGGAATTGGGGCATATGGTGAATTGGGTGAGGTGGTGGGAGGTGATTGTTTGCATGGTAGGGGGTATGACCAGAAAACCAATATTTCTGCGATTCGCATCCTCAGAGTCATCTGCGTCCCCCAAGCAACCGGCTTGTCTTTGAGCACCGACCTGTGCACGGCTTGTTGCCTCTCACCGATATCTCAATTGGGCAGTCACGGTTAGACGTCATGGGTCAAGGAGATCTCGGTATTGGTGGTGCCCTCGTTCACCCAACTCGTTGATAACTCGCTTCGCAATCTCCCTCGCGCACTCGGACTCACTGTCTAGTGTGGCGGAGAGTATCTTCTCCAAGCTTTCTTTCCAGCCCAATAGGGGCCATCCCTTATCATCGCTCTCAATCATCTTCTCCAGACATTCTATCACTTCCTGCGGATAGATCCTTGCCAATTCCGCAAGCCTCTCCACGACCAACCACTCCGCGTCCAGCTTGCCGTCCGTAAGCTCCAATACTTCTGCCAGTTTACTCAGTAACCACTTATCTCTGCATCTCTTACTCTCAAACCACCAGCTGAAGCCCGTCAACTCGCTGCGATCCTCTGGGCTATCTGCGTTTCTGCACGCGGAAATCCGCCACTCAAGAAGAGAGCACAGACGTGCAATCCCTTCTTCTGAAAACGAGTCTTCACTTTCACGCAACACGCGACCTACAAACTCCAATGTACTCCTCCGAAGCTCAGGATCAGCTCGATCGAAGAGGCCCTCCAGCAGCTCATCTTCGCGATCGATAACGCCGCCCCAGTAGAATGAAACTATGTGTTTTGCGAGGTTCTTCCGCGGATCACTGCCCGTCCAGTCGTGCTCACTCTCAGTGCCAATCTCATCAACCGCTCGTTCATACTCTGATATGACTAGCTCGAAGACATCTCTGTAGGGCTTTGCGAAGATCAGGTAAGTTTCCCATGCAGCATCCCGGAGCTCCCTGTCCTCAGGCTCTCTTGGGAATATGGCCTCAAGTCTTTCTTCAATCCAGTCAGAACTCAGTGCTACCAAACGAGGCAGATGCTGCCCATACACCGACCGGATCGCCAACGACGGATCGTTCGTCGGGTCTAGGTGCCATTCAAGAACTCTCCTGACCTCAGGCAGTCTTGTGAGCCATTCTCGTTGCTCTCGATTGCCCTCTGACTGCCATTGACGGGCACACCACAATGCATATTGGACAACTCCGTGCATGGCCTCGCCCCGAACGGTGTTTATCGACAGACCAGCCGGCCCCATTGGTCCCCCACCATACCGTCTCTCATGATCTTGTGACGGGTTCGGGTCTTCGGACAGCGCTTCCAGTATTTCCCAAATCTCCGCCCTCAGTTCGAATGGAATCTGGTCTCGTTGCAGTCCTTCCTGCAGTAAGTGTGCAATCTGCTGCCGTGTCCATTGCCACCCCCTGTCAGCTTCATAGAATCCGTCGTCAGAGTCAACTTGCTTTGGTGCCTCCGCCTCCTCGACTACCCACCTGCAAAGCCGCAATACTGGTTCCCATTCGAGAGCAGTTTTCGTCTTGGCTGCCTCGGTAAACGCCCTCAGCAGATGACGCACATATGTCGGGGCTACTCCGATGAATCTCTCGGCCTTATTTGCGTAGCGATCTGGCCCCTCCTCCACAACCTGCTCCAACACATTACCGAGGCCTTCTGGTGCAGGCCCGAAGACCTCATCCGTGTCTGGCTTCCAACGACGCAAGTAAGCGGCAATCTCCTCGGCCGTCAGCTCACCCATTTCCTCCACCGACATTGGGCTCTTAACTCCCACGTGGCTCTCTTTGTATGAGAGGAATTCTGGATGACCGCGTTCCCCAATATCCTCGACCAGCGCCTCGTATCTCTTCTGCCACTCAGGACTCAACTGTCCCTGCATGAGCACAAGCTTGTCCCGTCGCCAGTAGTTCTTTGCTCGCTCGATTTCACCTTGTGTCCGCTCACTTCCATCTGGCGCGATAGCGAATTCACTATCATCTGGCCCTTTCTCTATCCACTCGAACACATTCTCTCTTTCTGCTTCCCCGAGTTCACCGAATGCAGATTGGGCCAGAAGATACACCTCGTGCCGGAGACTCCCATCCGCGAGGACTTCCAGGTCCGTCAGGTAGGCAACGACGCGATCCCTATCCAGCGATGAATCAAGTGAGAGCACATACAGCAGGATTCGACAAAAGACTGGGAATTCACGCCTCTCCAATTCATCGTACACTTCCTTGGCTCTCTTCGGATGCTCCGCAATGATCTTCTCAGCAACGTCTCGGGCGGCCGCAACCAGTGAGGGCTTAACCCCGTACCCGGTATTCTGTTCATGTTCTTCAATCGCAGGCCTCCAAATGTATGAGTAGTCTGCGCCACCTTCTTCTCGCCCCTCGATCCTTAGCGCCTGCTCGAGCAGATCACAGACGAGACTCAAGCTGGCCACTCCACTATTGGAAGCGATAGGCACCACGCCGTTCGATAGTATCTCTTCGTAGCCGGCGAGCGACAACATTCCCGTTGGGATTGGGCGCGCCTTAACCCCAACGGTTCCATTTGGACCTCTCTCCACCCCTTCTTCCTGCTTCGTCAAACGGAGTGCTCTTCGTGCCAGATCGAGGGCGGTGTCCACTTCACCGGCGTCCGCTAGATGCCTGACCAGTCTGGCCCAATTGTATGGGAGTAGTAGGTAGTACTCTCCATCCCACTTCATCGCCCGCTCTGCGATCTCAGCCGCCAAATTGCCTGGCATTGCAGTCGCCGCCTCAAGGCAGTCCTCCAAGAACCGGGCGTTGTCCGTCTTGCATCTCGATAGTATCCGAAGCAGAATCCCTTTGACTTCCTCGGGAACATGCTCGGCCATCCGCACCAGATAACGCGATTCGGGCCAAACCGGGAAGGAGATTGCCCCGTCCTCTTCATTTCGTATCATCTCCGCCGGGCACGAGAAGAACCCCGCCTTGTCTAGCGGTTCTACCCATCCTGGTTGCTCTAGATTGCTGAAGAAGTACCGTCTTCGCTCTTCCCCTCTACGGGTGAGAAACGTCTTCAGTTTCTCTATGTCATCATCCCCAGGATGTTCAATGGAAAGCAATCGATCTAGCTCGGAAAACACTTCGTAGAATGAACCCAGCAACGCATAGAGGATGTTTTCGAAGCCCCTCCAGAGCGGCAGCACTTCGTCCAAGTCCCGTGGCACCCCAGATGATGAATCCCGATGCGCACGCCCTGGAAACTGCTTCGCCATATCATGCCAGTGCTTGACCACGGGGTCATCCTTCGAGATCCCTAGTGCCTGAGCGATCTGCTCCCGATGGGTGGGTTTTACCCTCTCGGCGTCGTCACACTCCGCCTCTCGCGCTTCCAGTTCCCGCTCAACCAGTGCGTCACGCAGTGATCCCTCGATTTCCCGAGCAGCGTGTGCCAACAGGTAGGATGCTCCAGGGGGTTCCACCTCAACCATGTGCAAGGCCCCAAGATAGAGTTCTTCTGCCTCTGGGCTGATTCGGCCCAATGCGACACGGATTTCATCTTGGCGAGGACCAAGGCGAAGACGCGCTGAATTGTCTCCATCAGCACCATTCAGTCTGTCTTCCATTGATTGGCTTTCAGTACCATCATCGGAAGAAAGGTCGTTTGATTTGTCTCGTCCTGTCATACGCCGTGCCTCCAACTCTGCATGAAGGACAGCTCTCCAACTCCGCCTAACTGCTTGCTGCCTCCGCTCGTTTGAAAAGCATACTCATGAAACACTGTCTTTCGGGGGCTCCCGTCGGACTCATCCGTACGCTTTTCCCGTGACCTATACAGCTCAGGTAACTACTGATCTTACGGATTGTCTCGCAGGTAGAGTAGTGTACCCCCCCCCCC
>PXBW01000254.1 GCA_003566775.1 candidate division WS1 bacterium | reverse complement strand
GTGTGATGGACCGCTACGAATCGCCACTGGAGAGCATCCCGATCGAGATCAGCGTGGTGCGTCTTGGGGACGTGGCGTTCGTGACCGCGCCATTCGAGTATTACCTCGACTTCGGCGACCGGATCAAGGGGCGCAGTGAGGCCGTCCAGACCTTTGTAGTACAACTCGCGGGGGGTGGGAGCTACCTCGCAACCGAACGGGCGGCGGCCGGGACCAGCTACGGGGCGGTGCCCGCAAGCTGCCGCGTCTCCCCACAAGGAGGCCAGATCATCGTGGACGACGCGGTGGCAACCATCAGTGAGATGTTCGCGAGGCAATGAGTTCAGCGGCGGGGCGCGTCGCAGGGGGTGCGACGCGCCTCGCTTACTCTGTGACACTCGCGATCAAACGCTCGATGTTCCCCGACAGCACCAGCGCCATCTCATCGTCACTGAGCTCAAGCTGCTGGACCTTGTCAAGTTCGACGATGGGGAAATTGTGAAACGGCAGCGATGTTCCTGAGACGTCGGAGCCGAAGATCAGCCGTTCAGCGCCGACATTGCTCACTATCTGCTCGATCCCCGGCAGCGGCGTGATCGCGGTGTCAAAGAAGATGCGCTCATCATTGAAGAATGCGTCCATCCTCTCGATCCCGCCGTTGAGGCGTCCACAGTGAGGTATGATGATTGGGGCCGGTTCGAGACGCTCAATCAGCGCCACCGTATTATCGAACTCCTCTTCAATGATCGTGGGCATATTTCGACGCCGGATCTCCTGAATGAAGCGCTCGCAGTCCTCTGAGGCGTAATCGTACTCGGGTTCATCTGGATGGCGGTGCCACTTGATTCCAACGTAATCGTCGAAATCATCGGTAATGGTGTAATCGTTCCATGCGAAGTAGAACGCGTGCCATTCCTCATGCCGCCGGGCGGCCTCCAGGCAGTAATGGTTCGCTCGCATCCGGTGCTCCTGATCGTCGATCTCACGGTAGATATCCGACGGCTGGGCAAAGACCACCGCTCCGTCGGCCCCTGCATCCGCAAGATCGTCGATCAGATCCTGCTCGGTGTACGGCTTGAGCATGTCACTCAGATGGATGTGCGCATCGATGATTCTCATCTCTGTCGCAGGCCCCCTCTTCATGGATCATCTCTGGTCACTATGCAGAGAACAGATGTTGCCGTGCCCTCGCGCCCTCAGCTTCTCGATTAGCACCTGATACACCTTCATCGTGAACGCGATACGTGGTAGAATGGTCCGCGATCAAGTCGCGGATCTGAAAAGAGGATTGATCTCCGTCCACGGCGAACGTCCACTCGCAGCATAACCGAGATGCCCGAGCGAATGCCAGGGACAGGCGAAGAGAAGCTGTTCCCCGGGCCTGTCCAAAGCTGCTTCCCACCCATGCCGGTCAAGCTCTGAGGACCGGACGTACGCGTGTGGGGGATAGCAGACATGGCTGCTTCAGACCGTACATGCGGGGCGTAATGATCGTCGCAGTAAGCAGGAGGAGTCAAAGGAGAATCGAAGCATGACCGCCGGTTACGCAGAGATGCTGCGCGCATCACTTGAAGACAACTCCACGCGTTCCGCCATAGCCTTTCCCGACGAACATCTGAGTTACGGTGACCTCGCGCGCCGCCTGGGCGGCGTCATGAGGCTGCTTGAGGCTGAGGGCCTTCAGCGAGGTGAGGTACTCGCGCTTTACACCTCTGACAAGCGAGCGCTGCTGCTTGCCGATCTCGCCGCGATGCTCATGGGCGCAATCTCGCTGCCACTCAACGATCGCTTCACCGAACCAGAGATGCGCTATTACCTCGAGGACAGCGGTGCGGCGCTCGTGCTGACGGATGACGACGGCCGAGAGTGTGTCGAGACTGCCGGAGAGGATCAACCATCTCTGCGGGGCACCATCAACATCGACCAGGTGCTCGCGGCCGACAGTGCACCGCTTTCGGACACGGAGATCGCGCCGACGGACCCCGCGTTCATTCTCTATTCCTCCGGAACCACCGGTCGTCCCAAGGCCGTTCTACATTGTCACGATAACCTTGCGGCCGCGGTCACCAGCCTGCGTGATACGTGGGAGATTGGTCCGCACGACCGCCTGCTCAACTGTCTGCCGTTCTATCACATCCATGGCCTCTCCTTCTGCGCTCATATGATGCTGCTCTCCGGTGCGGAGATGGTCGTCCAGCAGATGTTCCATCCGCGCCGTACGCTTGAGGCACTCTGTGAGTGCACCGTACTGTTTGCGATCCCCACGTTCTACTACTCGTGGCTCGACCACGACTTCTTCCGCGAGACGGCACCGCAACTGGATAACGTGCGGCTCTTCACCTGCGGTTCGGCCCCGATTCGTCCCGAGGTGCTGCCCGAGCTTGAGGAGACACTGGGCCGACCGATTACGAATCGCTACGGGATGACCGAGTCACATGTTATCACGAGCCTGCCGCTGGGCGTCTCCTCGTTGGAGGGCTCCTGTGGGATCCCACTGCCGGGAATTGAAATGCGGATCGTGGACGCCGACGGAAACGACCTCCCCCCTGGCGAGGTGGGCCGCGTGTTCATCAAGGGCCCGAATCTGTTCAGAGAGTACCGCGGGCGGCCGGAGGCAACCACGGAGGCATTCGCCGACGGATGGTTCGAGACAGGCGATCTCGGCCAGGTCAACGAAGAGGGTTACATGCTGCACGCTGGGCGCTGCCAGGAGATGATCATCACCAGCGGACACAACGTCTATCCGCCCATGGTTGAGAAGGTGCTCAACGGCCTTGAGGGTGTGCGTGAGTGCGCGGTATTCGGCCTCCCGCACGAAAGGCGTGGCGAGATGGTAGCGGCAGCAGTGGTTACGAACGGAGAGAGGCTCACTGAGAAGCAGGTGCGAACGTGGTGCGCCGAGCGGCTGGTTGACTACTCCGTCCCTTCACGCGTGGTCTTCATCAACGATCTGCCGCGCAACACTATGGGCAAGGTGCTAAAGCGCGAGCTATGCTCTGACTATACCGGCGGCTCTCATTCGTGAGTCACGGGGAGCGCGCTGACGCCGGGGAAGAACGCCGAGCCTGCACGGGACTGTGGACCATCACCAGGCCGTGCTGCCATACTCGATCCCATTCAGTTCGACCTCATGTATCCCCGGCTCAGCGAGGCGAATCTCGATCATCCCGTGATCGTCGAGATAGCGCCACCACGGCGCCTCCGCCTCATCGTATGTGGCAGCTTCCACTGCCGCCCGCCCATTGACGCGCACCTCGTCGGGCAGGGTCACGGCGACGATGACCACATATCCCGCGATCGGCTCAGGGCTGATGACCTTGAAGCTGAGTGTGTCATCTTCAAGCTTCGCCTCATCGATCTCCGCTGCGGCGTTGATGCGGATTGCATCGACGCTACTCGGGACTGCGACGGTCTTCGGCCGTGTATGCAGCCCCATCATCTCATAGATGTGCACCAGAATCTGCCGCGGGGCGAAGTTGGCGCCGGTATCGGTCAGGTCGATGGCGCTGATCGCATCCGGCCACAGCGCCTGATGCTCCTCATCGGTGTACTGCTGATACATGGCGCTCACGGTCAATCCGCGAGCGATGGTCTCCCAGTCGGCTGAGTCATCGTGCGGGGCAAGGCGGCGCAGCGCAGTTGCGTAATCGAGCCCGTTCCACTGCACAGGCTGACCGAACCAGCTCATGGTATGCCACGTAGCGCCGAAGACCGGGATCGAGGCGTAGCGCAGGAACTCAAGGCCCTCGATGTCCCAGGTGGACACGAACGGAAGACCAGCCCACGCCCAGAAGACCGCGCGTTCGAGGTAATCAGTCTCACCTGTGAGCAGGTAACCTTCGAGGTAGGCCTCACAGGCCTGCGCCGCGGCGAGGATGTCGGGCGCATGGAGTGGGACCTCCCATGTCTGCGCCCCGCGCGGCACACTGAAACGCTCCATGAAGTCGAGAGCGCGCAGCCCCGCTTCGCGCGCCTGCAGATCGCCGGTCATCCGCGCGAAACGCAACACCCGCCGGGCGTTGGCGGCACAGGTGCCGACCTCCGCTGCTCCGTCCTGCCCCAACTCGGCGTAATCGTAGCCTTTGAAGACGCCCTCGGTCGCTACGTAAGCGCGAAAGCGCCACGATCCATCCTCATGCTGCTGCTCCATTATCCGGGCAACCTCCCGCCCCTCGTTGAGCAGCCTCTGCGCCGGTTCTGAGAAGTGAAATCCGAGGTCCTCGGCGGCGGGTGCGAGGCCACTGAGGTCCACCACGTGCTCATAACGCTCGCGTGCCGCCTGCGCTACTCCGGCATCGGCCACGAGCTTTGATCCGAGGCGCAGGTCGTAGAGGAAGTCGGGCAGCCACCTCGGTTCACGCCAGTCCGGTGGGCCGAAGAAGATGGGATGCCATTTCTGCTGCTCCTCATTCCACATGGAGCGCATGTAGGCCGCCATGTTGAACTCTATCTCATCAATCAGGCTCTCCCCGTGGGGCAGAGGGCGCGGCTCCGGTACTCCATGGTCATCGTACCACTGGCGCAGGGCGACCAGCGCGCCATCCCCTGCGTCGCCATCTAACACCGCCAGAGTCGCCGCCAGACTTACGCTTTCCGCTGCTTCCACCGAAAGGGGCGTATGCGCCACCCGTTGGTTGGGCGCGATCAGATTCGGCATTGAGGGCGCGAACAGGCCCATCGTGGTGGCCTGCCGCCCCTCGAAGCGATCGGGAGAGGCGAGCAGCGCGCTGGACCGGTTACGATTGCGCAGGTACGGGCGCAGGTGATCCCAGGAAAGCGACACTACCGCATCGGGCCCCTCGGGGGTATCGAGGCGCGCGCACATCAGCGGCACCGTCACCATATGCGGGTGTGGCACGTACCGAATACGATGAGGGTGCTCCGGGGCAATCACGCGGCTGTCGGACGAGGTCTCGCCATCTTCGAGCCACTCCAGGCCGGGGAAGATCGCGTCTCTGCGCCCGGTGCCCTCAGGCGCGCCATCACCGACAAGAACCATCGGTCCGTCCAGCGCCAGCAGGCCCGCGGACTCCGTCGGCGTCGCGGTAAGCTCAAGTTCGAAGCGGCGCTCCCGTGCCCGCATGACAACAGTCTGCACGATCTGCCACTGAACACCGTTCGGATCGGTGACATCGGCGACCAGTTCCAGCGCCTCCCCCGCGTCGTGACGCTCGAGCGGGCGCGCGGCGTCCGCGTAAACGAGCAGCGGCTCTCCGGCGGCTCCATCGACAACCAGGCGGCTGAGCCGTGGGAGGCTTGCGAGCGTCTGCCAGCGATCCGACGCGCGTCGCTGCAGCCTGCCGATGCCGAGGCCGAAGTCGGCGCGCGGGAAGACGAGGCGAAGATCATCATCGCCGATGGCGGCGAAACTCTCTTCCACCATCACCTGCACGTCACCGATCCGCGCGTAATCCACCGAGGGCATCGCCCGGCCGACCACTACCTCATGGGCGACGCGCAGCGTCTCGGAGTTCGCCGCCCGGACCGTGACGCCAACGGGAGCGGCGGGCGACTGTCCTGTCGCCGCTATCCGCCACGCCAGCCTCGCCTCAGCACCGGGCGGCAGAGATTCGGCCCTGCGGTGGCGCGAGAGATCGGTGCGGCGCAGCGGCGGCCGAATCCGGAGGTCCGCACTGATTCGGCGCACTATCGCGCTCCCGGTGTTGCGCAGCAGCAGCGTGGCCTCAGCTTCAGCCCCCTCCTCCAGCACAGACGGAGCCAACATCAGCGCGGTTATCTCAAGCTGCGGCTCGATGGTGAGCGACCTCGTGGCCGCGTGCTCGTCGTCAGTAACGCGGACGGTGATCGTGGCGATTTCATCTCGCGCGCCATCGACCTGCCATCTGAGGTCACGCTCTTCCCCCGGCGCAAGCTCCCCGATCACGACCTCGTAATCATCGCTTACGGCTAACCCCGGAGGCAGTTCGATCAGCGCCCGGGCATCGCGCAGCGGCGCATCGCCGGTGTTTCTGACGCGCGTGGAGACTGTGCAGCGGTGGCCGGGACGCTCGGGATCTTCCTCCAGTCTGAGATCGTCGACAGTTGCGATCGGACCGGTGCGCTCGATCCACTCGATGTCATCGATGATCATCGCCGCGCGCTCGCCCAGCAGGCGCGGCGATATCTGCACCCAGTGGACATCCGGCGCGTCGGTGTAATCGTACGCCACGATGCCCTGATGCCAGCGACCGTCACCGACATGTTCGGGGGGGACCACGAAGGTGGTGCGCAGGCCGCCGACTTCCAATGGCTCGTCGCTCATCGGGATGATGTTGAAGGTGAGGCCTTGCGGGTCCGACGCCTCCAACGCCATGTACCAGAAGGTGACACCGCCGCGCAGTTCCTCGAGCATCGCACCGCGTTCACCGCTCCGGGGTGTCCAGGCGCGATTGAGCCCACACTCCCCTTCGAGGCCGTCGCGACGAAGCAGCATGGCGTTGTCACCGGTGCGCGCGCGATCGGTCACCGTAACGTCTCCGAGCAGATTCCAGTCCTCCGGGACACCTCGCGCGTCGAGGCGCTCGAAGGACCCGTTGGGGATTGGATTTGGCTCGGCGGCACATTGCACGCACACGACTGCCGTGAGAAGGCACGCGGCCACCCACTTGAGATCGCTCGGAGTACGAGAGGGCCCGCGCAGGTTCATCCGTCCACCTCGGGACCGATGATCACCTCATCGAGGTCGAAAAAGTGCCCTTCGCGCACCGCCGAGCGAGGTGTGTCGATGATATGCATCCGCTCAAGGATGTTCACGTCGGGCTCGATCTCGCGGATCACGCGGACGTCGAATTCGATCTCATGCCACTGCCCATCATCGTGCAGCACATGGTCGGCGAGGCGCGCATCATCACGGACCTCAGCACCGGGACTCGCTGCCACCACGCCGGTGTTTCCCGCGAAGGTCCGCAGATGTATAGCCAGCGGGGTACCCTCGCCCATGCGATAACGTATGAAGACCCTGGGGTAGCGGTCGATGTCCCAGTCTATGGGGTTGATCTGCGCGGGCAGGCGTGCCTGATCCTCCTGTGCCACGACATGGCGAAAGCCGCGCCCGGTCTCCTCGTCAACTATGTCGCGGAAGGTCACCGGTCGGGGGCGATAAGTCTTCCACAGCCACCACGAACTGTTATCGTCGCGGTTCCATGTGCTGTGAATTAGGGGTGCAGTGGGATCATCGGGCTCTGAGACGACCACGTAGCCCGGCCCATAGTGATGCCTGCCATCGGCATCAGTCATTCGCACGCGGACTGCATAGTCATAAGCCTCATCCCAGGCGTGCGTGATTTCGGCACCCTCCGCCACATTACCGTCACCGAGACACCAGCGAAAATGTCGGGGCTGTGCAGCGCCATGAACCACCGCTCTTAGCGTGACTTCCTCGTCGACGAGCACCTCGAAGGGCTCCGCTACCGCCTGAACACTCACCCGACCCTGGTCGCCGTGCTCGTAGACGCCTATATCGGGAGCTTCACCCGACCAGGGGAGGCTCACTGGATCGCCCTGTTGCCAGGTAACGTCACGGTCGAGGAGCAGAGTGCGATCTTCATGATCGATCTGCACCACGCGCGCGATGCGGTCCGCAGCGCCCACCGCAATGAGATCGCCCACCTCGCCCTCCAGCCCGTAGCCATCGTAGAAGGGTGTGGTGTCATCTACCGCGAGCAGATTACCCTCGTCAGTGGTCAGTGCGCGGGCGAGGGGAATGCCTGCGTTGCGGAGAGGACTGTCCGCGCGCAGTGCATGATCGTAGATATCCGGATTGACGTATCCCGGGTCGATCTGCAGGTTGCCGAGATAACGTGCACCGTGTTCTTCCCTCATTTCCTGCGATTCCAGCGCCTCTACGGTGAAGAGATCTCCGTAATCCTGCACCAGTGGCAGATCCGGTTCACTGCCTGAGAACACGTTGCGCAGAAGTCGCGTCTGCTCCGGTACGCCGCCGCGTAGTTGTATCTGGCGCTCGTTGCCGTGTGGATCATTGCGGCTGAAGATGTTATTGCTGAATACTATGTCCCGCGACTGATCGTTGTTGCTGCTAACCGCGATGCCGTAGTTTCCATTGTGATCGAACACATTGTTGTAGAAGCATATGGTGTCCAGCCAGACATCGCGGAATGGGTAGAGATGGATCGAGCCGTGCGGGTTATGGAAGACGCGGTTGAAGCGGAAGATCCCCCGAGTCGTTGCGAACTTGGAGTTCGCGCTTCCCGACCTGCCGCTGTTGAAGGAGTGCGCTATGATATTGTGCTCGAACAGCACGTCCTGGCTGCCGAAAAATTCGAAGGCACGCCCCCACGCCGAGTGAAACACATTGCCCCGCACAACTATATTGGTGCCTCCATGATCCGGCCTGAGGTTGAACGGGGAGTGCGCGGCGCGACTGATCGTATTTCCCTCAAGCAGCAGATGGGAACAATTGGTGAGACGAAACATGTCACCGGCACGATGCTGGCGCTGAAATATTGAGTCGCGCACGTAGATATGCTCGCTGTCCTCAAAGTGAATCGAGAGGCCACCGACCGAGTCCTCCATTCGACAGTCCTCGAATGTGAGATGTGAACAACCCTGAGCGTAAAGCCATGTCCCCCGGTCAGGGTAAGGGGAGACGTATAGTCCCTCGAAGCGAAGGTACGCGATGTCCTCGAGCAGTATCGCTGGACTGCCGTCACCTGTGCCGACAAGCTCCGCCGCATGTCGGGTCTCCGATCGGAATGTGATCGGACCCTGTTCGGTCCCGCTGTTGACCGGCCTCAATTGTCCCTCGTACCTGCCCGGAAGCAGGATCACAGTATCGCCCGCTGCTGCAGTCTCCGAGGCTTGCTGCAGTGTCTGCCAGGGCGCTTCCCGTGTACCTGCTGCTTCGTCGTCGCCGTCAGGTGAAAGGTAGTACATATTGGCCGCGCAAGACGCTGTCGTCATGACAGCGAGTGCCAGGATCACCATCATAGCGCGAGACAGTTCGCTCATGCTTGTCACCTCGATACGAAAGTATGTTTCGTCCCCCGTTAACTGGCGCGTCCTCATGTGTTCCATCGATCTTCAGTTATACTTCGTGGTCAACAGTTGATCACCTCCACGAAACCACAGGGTGATCCAGACCAGACCGTATTCGCCCACCGCAGCCCCTGCTGTGCATATCAGGGCGGCCTGCCAGGCCGCCCGGCCTCTCTTTGCGCCCGTAGCTGCCATCTGATATAATCTGCGCGTCGACTAAAGACCCTCAGAGTTGACTCCGTCCGAATTCAAGGCCCCCGGCAGAGTGTGATCACAGGGCGGAGTTTATGCAAGGAGAATCAGCAATGTACCGGATAGCAGTGCTCCCATGTGACGGCGTCGGTCCCGAGGTAGTGGCAGAGGGCCTCAAGGTCCTCGAAGCTGCTGCCGACACTTATGGCGTCGAATATGAAACCATTCACTACGACATCGGGGGTGACCGATTCATCGAGACCGGCGAGGTACTGCCCGCTTCCGTGCTGGATGAACTCAGCCAGGTCGATGCCATCTACCTCGGTGCGGTGGGCCATCCCGACGTAGCGCCCGGTATTCTCGAAAAGGGGCTTCTGCTTAAGCTGCGCTTCGAACTCGATCAGTACATCAACCTCCGTCCGGTGAAGCTCTATCCGGGCGTCGAGACCCCGATCAGGGACAAGGGCCCCGAGGACATAGACTTCATCGTTGTTCGTGAGAACACCGAGGGCCTCTACGCAGGCATCGGTGGAGAACTGCGCAGGGGCACCCCTTACGAGGTGGCAACCCAGGAGGCGGTGTACACCCGAAGGGGTGTCGAGCGTTGCGTTCGCTACGCATTCGAGCTTGCGCAGACCCGCACCGAGAAGTCGCTAACGCTGGTCGATAAGTCGAACGTACTCACGTACGGCCACGATCTATGGCAGCGCGTGTTTGCGGAGGTTGGTGATGAGTACTCACAGATCGAGCGAGACCACGCCTACGTGGACGCCTGCTGCATGTGGATGGTGAAGAATCCCGAGTGGTTCGACGTCATCGTAACCTGCAACATGTTCGGCGACATCATCACCGACCTCGGCGCGATGATCCAGGGCGGGATGGGCGTCGCGGCGTCGGGGAACATCAACCCGGACGGCGTCTCGATGTTCGAGCCTATCCACGGATCGGCGCCGAAGTACACCGGGCAGAACGTAATCTGCCCGATCGCGGCCATCGCTGCCGCAGGCATGATGATGGAGCGTCTGGGGGAGGTGGAGTGCGGCCAGGCGATCGAGGACGCGGTCATCGAGGCCCTTGGCTCCGGTAAGCTTGGCGACCTCTCCACGAAGTCCGGCGTCTCCACCACCAAGGCGGGCGACCTGGTGGCGTCACTGGTTAAGTGAAGCCCGGTTCACCGGAGCGGACTGAAGTCTGAAAGCGGCGTGGGATCTGATGCGAGGCCCGCGTCGCTCTTTTCGTACACGCACGCGAAGGGTATAATGTGCATGAGGGTACGGGCATCGGCGTTGGATGGAGGTAAGCAATGGCGCGGAGATTACTGATAACAGGCGACCGGGAGGATATTGAGGCCCTCATCCGTCGAATCGCACGGGAGCGCGACCTCACTGTAACGAGGGTGGAGGATCAGGCAGCCGGACGAGGAGCCGTGGAAACCGGTGCCGCCGACGTGGCCTCGGTTGGCGAGGATGAATGGACCGGGCAAGATGATCACGATGCCTATGAACGTCAGCGCAGACAGCAGCAGCGGCAGCAGCAGCAGCAGGGCGAGGAATACGCCGGGCGCTACATAGCCATGTATCGCGGCGAGGTGATCGGGGTCGGCGAGAGCGTACGGGAGGCGGCACGCGAGGGGCTCGAGCGGATCGACCATCGGGAGGCGCTGTTTGTGATGAAGGCCGGCGAGCAACTTCCGGGGCGTCTCGAGGAGGAGAATGACTCCGGTGCTTTGCATCGAATTGAGGAAGCCGCGTGCGAAGCACAACAGGGCTATCGCCGCATCCGGGAGCACCTCGTTCAGGAGCACAGGGGCGAGTACGTCGCACTCTACGATGGAAAGGCCGTCAGTTTCGGCGAAACACCCGCGGACGCTGTGAAGGCCGGGTGCGAGCGTCTCGGCAGGGATGTCAGATTCTTCGTCCATCGAGTGGGCGAGCCGGTTGAGGATGCCCGAGAGGCGCCTTCGTCGTTCAGAATCGATGCACCACGCAGGACGGTCGAGCGTGAATGAGATGGCTACAGTACAGTCAGACTGCTGAGTGGCCTCCGTTCCCGTCAGTTCCCGTTCTCATCACTGATCTCCTTGGTGAGCGCGGTGTCGGAGTACAGGCCAAGATCGACACCGGGGCGTTCATGACAATAGTTCCGTACCGCGTTGTTGAGTACCTGCGAGCCGACTGCACGACGAAGAGCATAAGGTGCTGGGGATACGATGGGCACTGCTCGAACCTCTCGGGCTTCCTGGTGAACGTATACATTGATCATCCCCATTGGCCATCGGAGGCCGTTCGGGCTTTCGAAGGCATCGACGTCCTGGCCGTGAATGTGGACGGGGCTGCCGACACAGATGCGCCGACCCCGGCCCTCGAAATGCTCCTTGGCCGAGACATTCTCGCCGCATGGAACCTGCACCTCGATGGACCGAAGAGCCGCTACTCCGTCACGTGAGCTGATGCCATGAAGATCACACTGCGCTACGGTCGAGACGGTATTGACGTCGAACTCCCCGATGCGAATGTCACCGACGTACTGCGCCAACACCCGCTTTCCGTGCTTGATCAACCCGAACAGGCGATCCGTGACGCCCTCTCGGAGCCGATTGCCTCTCCGCCACTGCGCGAGATCGCGGACGGTCGCGACGACGCCTGCATCGTGGTCAGCGACATCACCCGCCCGGTGCCGAACGCGGTCATCCTGCCGCCGCTGCTCGACACGCTCGACGAGGCGGGGATTCCGGCGGAGCGCGTGACGATCCTCATCGCCACCGGCCTGCACCGTCCCGCGACCGAGGCCGAGGTCCGCGAGATCTGCGGCGAGGAGGTGCTCGGCCAAGGTGTACAGATCGTCAACCATCGCGCCACCTGCGATGACGAGCAGGTCTGCCTCGGCGAGACCGCGCGCGGAACGCCGGCGATCATTGACCGCGCGTACATGGACGCCGACCTCACGATTCTCACCGGCCTGGTGGAGCCGCACCTGATGGCCGGCTACTCGGGCGGGCGCAAGGCGATCTGCCCCGGAGTCGCCGGACGCGACACGATCATGGCCTTCCACGGCCCGCAACTGCTCGAACCCGCCGAGGCGTGCGCGGGCAATCTCGCCGATAATCCCGTGCATGAGGAGGCGCTGGCGGTCGCGGACCTCGCCGGTGGTGCGGACTTCATCGTCAACGTGACGCTCGACGAGGAGCGCGCGATCACCGGCGTCTTCACAGGCGAGATGCGCGCCGCACACGAGGCTGCGATGATCCGCTGCGAGGAGCAGGCGAAGGTGGTCCTCGATGAACCCGCGGACATCGTCGTGACCTCCGGCGGTGGCTATCCGCTTGACCTCACCCTCTATCAGAGCACAAAGGGCATCGTCGCCGCGGGGATGATCTGCCGCGACGGCGGGACCATCATCATCGCCCAGCAGAACGCGGAGGGACTCGGATCGCCCGAGTTCTCGCACCTGATCTGCCAGGCTGACGTGCATGCGTGCATCAGAGATGCGCTGCATACCGGCGAGATCTGCATCGACACCTGGCAGCTTCACGTGGTCGAGAAGGTTCTTCGGCGCTGCAACGTCATCAGCGTCTCAGAGTTACCGCCTGAGGATGCCGCGCGCACGCCGTTCGAGCCCGCGGAGACCGTCGAGGAGGCCGTCCGGCGCGCCCTTGCGCAGCACGGAACCGGCGCGCGCATCGCGGTCGTGCCGGAGGGTCCGTACGTGCTCGCCTGCCTCGCCAGCGACCCGGTGGGCCGCCTGAGCGTGGCGGAGATGCTGGCCCAAACAACCGTTTGACGCCGCGGAACCGTTGTGTATAATGGTATCTGATGGTATTTGATGGTTTATGGAGGGTGCGATGGCGACGGATGACATTATCGATGTCACGCAGTGTGCCGAGATGCTCGGCTTCTCCGAGGAGCATGTTCGGGTGCTTGCCCGGCAGGAGAAGATACCCGCCGCGAAGATAGGAGGGCGCTGGCGCTTCTCGCGGCGGCAGATTCTGGAGTGGTTCGAGGAGATGGCGATCCCCGAGGCTCTGGTCGAGGAGGAGCTTATGCACGAGGCCGAGCAGAGGCTGGCGCAGAATGAGCCGGCGCGGCCGATTGAGGACGTCATGGCCGACCTCGAATTGTGAATTACCGGGTATATCTGTCCCGCGCCGCCGAGCGAGATCTCAGGCGGTTGGAGCGGGAGGTTCAGGAGCGGGTGCTTGTGCGTCTGAAGCGCCTCGGAGACTCTCCCACCGGGCAGGGCACAAAGCCGCTCAGCGGCGCATCGCGCGGGCTCCGCAGTCTGCGCATCGGCAGGTACCGCGCCTGCTACCAGGTCGAGGAGGATTCCCGAACGGTCACGGTCCTCGTCATCGGCCACCGCAGGGAGATCTACCGGCGGCTGGAACGGCGGCGGGGCGGCGGGTAGACGCCGGCGGGTTTCATCACGCGGGGCGATCCGCTGAACGCGAACCCGGAGGAGTACTATGGAGCAGAGGGACATCATCGACACCCGCGACTGCGCCGAGTTGCTCGGGATATCAGAGGAGCAGGTTCGGAAGCTTGCGCGAGCCCGGAGGATTCCAGCCGCCAGGATCGGCAACCGCTGGCGTTACTCGCGGCGGCAGGTGCTTGAGTGGGCGAAGCTCATCGCCATTCCCCGGCAATGGATACCAGCGGAACCACTATCGTGACACGATGCGACCGCAATCTGCGCTACCTATAACGCATATCACGTTGCTTTCTGCGCGATTTGCGCATATAATGACCCCCGGTGATTGCGATGGAGCAGCAGGGGACAACGTGGGGCGAGCGGGCGCTTGCCGAACTCTTCGGCTCCGAGGTGCGGGCCGCGGTGCTGTCGTGGATCTGCGCGCACCCCGATCATCTGATCGTCGGTGCTAAGCTGGCGCGGGAGCTTGAACTGTCTCCCAGCGCGGTCGGTAAGGAGCTTGCGCGCCTCGCCGACCTTGGGATGCTGGAGGCCGCGGAGCCGATCGGGGTGGCGAAGCCGTACACGGTGAACGAGCAGTTTCCGCTGCTGCGCGGCCTGCAGTCGATCTGCCTCTACGCGACGGGCGTGGTGGCGGTGCTGCGCGAGCTTTTCGCGGACGCCGAGGGTGTCGAGGTCGCGGCGATCTTCGGCTCCCTCGCCCGCGGCGACGACCGCCCCGACAGCGACGTGGACCTGCTGGTGGTGGGGGAGATCGACGACATGGATGTCTCCCGAATCTGTCGTGAGGCGGCAGACCGCACCCGTCGCGAGGTCATGCCGATCCACTACTCAGCCGAGGAACTTGCCCGAAGGGCCCAGGAGACAGGGGGCTTTGTGGACCGTGTGCTGACCGGGCAACTCATCTTCCTGAGGGGGGACGAAAGTGTCCTACGAAGACTTGCTGAGCGACGGCTCGATAAGGTCTTTCGGCCCAACCCGGCGTGAGACCTGCGCACCCATTGGGATTGCGGAGGATATGCTTAGCGCATGATCTGTTGACGGACACCCGCTTCCGTGGCAGACGACAACGTCCGATAACACGGATTGTGGCGCCTCAATAGAGAGTGGGAGGAGAGTTCTCATGGAAACGGAGACCACGTCCAAGAACTGCGCTGTCGCACTGCTGGATATACTCGGGTCTCGTACCCACGATACAGAAGTCACGCCCCGGGTCAAGAAGCGAATGGACATACTGCGGCAGAGCATAGAGCGCGTGATTGAGGAGACGAAGAAATTGATCAAGCAGTCTGGTTCCGAACTGCCTGATCCGCAGTACATGGCCTTCGGGGATAGCGTGCTATTCCTATGGGCGCTCGATGACGAGCATCGATTCCTACCTTTCATAGCTTATGCCCTGGGCGATGTGTTCGTTGATGCCCTGGAGAACGGCATACCGCTAAGGGGGGCACTGAGCTTCGGACATGTGCGCTATGACAATCAGGTTGCACTGGGCCCCGCCGTGTCAGATGCCGGGGCATGGTACGAGAAGGCCAACGCTCTGGCCATCATTGTAACTCCCCGAACCGGGTTATTGGTGGACATGTACCGCCCACAAGATCCAGATCTCATTGATCGGGCCTTCACGAAGTTTGGGTTTCAACTGAAAGGTATCAATGGGAAGCGGGACATGTGGGCCGTCTCATGGCCGTCGGTGCTGCGGGAAAGGGCCCAGCAAAAAGGAATCGCCGAAACCGAGATTCGCCCGCGTCTGCTCGCAACGCTGTATGAGCGCTTTGTGATACCCATAGAAGCAGAGAGTAAGTATGCTGAGATACTCCCATTCTTTGATGAGTGTGCTTCCCGATGGGCGAACCAGGCTGACGCCGAACAGCAAGACGGGAGGAGTTGACGCCACGTGGCTGATGTCGCGGCGTTGGGCAGGCGCATCATCGAGAACGTCGAGAGAGTCATCGTCGGCAAGCGCAGGCCGGTGCGCCTGACGCTCATCGCGCTGCTGTGTGAGGGGCATGTGCTGCTGGAGGACGTCCCCGGCGTCGCGAAGACCATGCTCGCGCGGGCGCTGGCTACCTCCATCGGCGCCTCGTTCGCGCGCGTGCAGTGCACCCCCGACCTGCTGCCCTCGGACATCACCGGCGTCTCGGTCTTCAATCAGAAGGACTTCGAGTTTCAGTTCCAGCCCGGCCCGATCCTCAATCAGATCGTGCTGGCCGATGAGCTGAATCGCGCCACCCCTCGCGCCCAGGCCGCGCTGCTCGAGGCGATGGCCGAGCGGCAGATCACCGTCGATGGCGTCACGCGCAAGCTGCCCGTGCCCTTCTTCGTCATCTCCACGCAGAATCCGATCGAGCACGAGGGCACCTTCCCGCTGCCCGAGGCCCAACTCGACCGCTTCCTGATGCGCCTCTCCATCGGCTACCCGAGCTTCACCGATGAGAACGAGGTGCTGGAGCGTCTCAAACTCGGCCACCCGCTCAATGAACTCGAACAGGTCGCCACCGATCAGGAGATCGTTGACGCGCAGGACGAGATACGCGAGGTCTTCGTGCACGAGAAGGTGCGGCAGTATCTGGTGCGCATCGTCCACGCGACCCGCCGGAACGATGACCTTGCGCTGGGCGCGTCGCCACGCGCGTCGATCGCGCTCTACCGCACCTCACAGGCGCTGGCGGCACTGGAGGGCCGCGAGTTCGTCATACCCGATGATGTGAAGTACGTCGCCGAGGCGGTGCTGGGGCATCGCGTGATCCTCTCCAGCGAGGCGCGCCTGCACGGAAAGCTCATCGAGGACCTGCTCGACGACACCATCGAGCGCATCCCCGCCCCGGTGGAGAGGGCATAGGCTGGTGAAGTGGCGTCCGCCGCCGACGAACGCGCCGAATGAACCTCCGTACGGAAACTGCTGTTCGCGCTCTACAGTGCCAACATGGGACGTTGCTCGCGCTAGCATCAGATGAATGGAGGGCATCAGAAGTGGAGCAAACGCTTCTAATCGCAGTAAGCGCCGCAATCGTGACATTTGGTTCTGTCGTTTTGGTCTTCCGTCTACAGCGGGAGATCACGATGAGGTCGAGGGGCGAGCCCATGTGGATCCCTTGGGCGGATTGGCTGAGCTTCTCATCGACCGCAGTTGCTCTGTTCCTTGTGATTGCGCCAGTGGTCGTCGCAGGAAATCATGACCCATGGAGCTCTGTTGCGCGTAGTGCCACAGTCTGTTCAGTGGTGCTTCTGGCAGGTTATCCGGCAGCGATTCTTTCGCACTATCGCCTCCTCTTCGGCACCAAGCGGAGCGGGCCCTATACCAATCCAGAACCAGCCGAGAAAGCACTTGTGATTGCCACAGCGCTTGTGGCCATAGCCGCCAGTGCCCTCGTCGCGCTGTGGCCCTTACTGCACGAATGAGATTCCGAAACGAGCCGTGCGCTGCGAGACCCTGACAAGGTCAGCCCTCTCAGGAGCACGTGATGAAGCACACGATCAACTGGCAACGGGTGATCCTGCTCGTGCTCGCGGCGGGCTTTCTGGCCGCCGCCGTCATGCTGCGCCTGAGCTTCTTCGCCTTCGCCCTCTACGCCCTTGCCGCGGTCAGCATCATCGCCTATCTGATGACCTGGTCGGCCCTCGACGGCCTCGAAACCGAGCGCCACGTCACCGCCCGTGACCTCGAGATCGACGAGGACCTGATCGTCACCGTCGCGGTGCGCAACAAAAAGCCCCTGCCGACCATCTGGCTGGTCGCGGAGGACATGCTTCCACGCGGCCTGAAGGCGCACGGCACCTGGGCCCGTGCGGTGCTGCTGATGCCCTTCGCCTCGATCCGCCTGCAGTACCGCGTCCGCTGCACCCGCCGGGGATACTTCCGCATCGGGCCGGTGCTGTTCGAGACCGGTGACTTCTTCGGCCTCAATCGCCGCTTCGCCACCGGCGCCGATCCGAGGTACATCACCGTCTACCCGCGCGTGCTGCCGCTGGAACAGTACGCCATCCCGACCTCGCGACCGATGGGCGAGACAGTGGTCAAGCGCCGGATGATCGAGGACCCGACGCGCCTCGCGGGCGTGCGCGAGTACCGCACCGGCGATCCGCTGCGGCGCATCCATTGGAAGGCCACCGCGCGCACCGGGACGCTGCACTCACGCGTCTACGAATACTCGACGCTGATCGGCGCGAACATCATCATTGACTTCGGGCGCGAGGCATGGGGCGAGGATTCCGACCGCCCGGAACTCGCGGTGACCGCTGCCGCCTCGATCGCCTCACACCTCGCCGACCGCAAGCAGCAGGTGGGGCTCATCACCAACGGCGGCGACGCCTCGGACATCATGCCCGAGGAGACGGAGCGCATCTCCGCCACCACCCGCCCGCGCATCTATCAGATGCTGGCCGATCGCGAGCAGACCGACCGCCTCTCCCCGGTGCGCATCCCGGTGCGGCGCGGAGAGCACAATCTGCACCTTATCCTCCGCTCGCTGGCCCGACTGCGCCTGAGCGACGCCCTCACCTGCGAGCAGTTGATCGATGAGGAGTACCAGGGCTGGCCGCGCGAGGCCACCGCGCTCGCCATCGTGCCGGGCGTGAGCGAAGAACTGCTGCGGCGGCTGGTGGAACTGCGGAACTCGGGCTTCACCGTTGCCGTCCTTACTGTTGACAACGCGGAGAATCACTCGCGCTACCGAACGATGCTCGAGGCGGAGGGGATTCGCCCGATGCACATCCGCGACGAGGTGGAACTTGGTGCCATCGACCTCTGAAGAGCCGCGCGGCAATCGGGACGAGGAGCGGGAGAGCGCGCCGGCAGGGCGTCGCGAGCGCGAACCGCTGCCGCAGTTCGACTGGCTGACCGAGGTCGCGATCCCGATCTGCGTCTTCGGACTGCTCGGCAGCCTGCTCTACTACCTCATCGAGGTGCGCTCGATCCTCGCCCCGGCGTTCGCGGCGGCGCCGCTGCGCTGGGTCGTGTTCTGGTTCCTCCTCGCCTGCATCGGCATCGCCCGTATTCGCACCAAGTACGGCGGCGCCGCGATCGCCGGCTATTACTCGGCGCTGCTGGCGGGCGCCATCGCGCTGTTCGTCTGGGTATACACCGATCGCACGGGCGCCTTCCACGCCTCCGCCGAGCACGGCAGGGCCGTGGCGCTGATCTTCAACTGGGCGCTGGTGGCGGTGGTCTGGTGGGCCGCAAGCGCGGTCACACGCGAGGCCACGCTCGAGGAGAACGTCGAGACGCAGCTTGAGGGCGGACTCTGGACGCTCATCGCCGACGAGTGGCAGTACCCCGACGCGGAGGACCGCGCACCCGACGAGGAGATCGACCACGGGAAGGTCCGCCCGCGGCATCCCGGTCGGCTGGTTCTTTGGGTATCGCTCGCGGCGCTGGTGCTCTTCGCGGTGGGCCAGCGCAGTATCGGCGATGAAGGCCAGCACGTCGAGATCGCCTTCGCCTGCATGGCCGCGTACGTGCTCTTCGCGCTGCTGCTGCTGGCGCTGACGAACCTCTCCGCGCT
>PXBW01000172.1 GCA_003566775.1 candidate division WS1 bacterium | reverse complement strand
GTGATGGAGCATCTCGACGCCCGCGCGGGTGAGCAGATCGTCCCAGACGTATTTCACCGCCTCGGGATCGACGCAGCCGTGGATGTTGCCACGGGTGTGCTGGGCACCCGCGCCGTCGAGTTCACTGCCGGGGTCATCGTTGGCACCGCGCGGAAAGCCCGTCAGTTCGCGCAAACCGTCGCGCCTGCGCAGTTCGCGGGCGTAGTCATGCCAGATGCCCTGGAAATCCACGCCGTTAGTGCTGAGAATGACGCACACGAGTTGCGAGACGGTCGCGCCACCGAGGTAGCCGTTCTTCTCGATGAGCAGCGTGCGCGCGCCGTGACGGGCGGCGCCGAGGGCGGCAGCGCAGCCCGAGGGACCGCCGCCGCAGACCACCACGTCGTATTCGGCGATGATGGGAATCTCGCGCGCCGGTTCGTGGTATTTCAGTTGATCTGTCATCGCATCTGAACTCCCCTGTGGCCATCGCGACGCTGCCCGGCCTCTGTGCCATTGCCCGTATGCTGCCACGTTCAGTCGTTGACGCCTGGAATTTCACGCTCCGACTGCCCGAGATTACAGTCAGCTTCGATCAGCCTGTGTTGCAGTTCAACGCGATCGACCTCGCGCGGCGGGATGTCGTGGTTGAGTGAGAGCACCATCGCGTGCCCCGCGGCCTCGCCCATAGCGTTGCAGCACATGATCAGGCGCGTGGCGGACTGTCCGGGGAAATCCGCCGAGAGGCAGCGGCCTGCCACCAGCAGGTTTTCGACCTTCAGGGGAACGAGACAGCGGTAGGGCACGTCATAGTGCGTCTTCTGTCGCTCGTCCTCAAGTTCGTCGCCGCTCCTGCCTGCGAAGTCGCTCAGGGCGTCCGGTCCACCCGGTGGGAAAGATGAGGAGGCGTAACCGTCGAGACCGGCGGTGATGTACTCCGTCTCACCGTCGATCTGCGTCTCAAACCACTTCTGATTGCCCGGGCCCGTCGGATTATGCACATCGAAGCCTCGCCACGAGATGGCGATCACGTCATCGAACTTCGCCCGACGCGCGACATCCCATCCGGTGAGCACGTACTCGCCATGCACCCGTCGCGAGTCGCGCACCCCCAGGAGTGGAGCCGTATCTATCAGCCAGGAATTCTCGAACCCGGGCACCCACTTGCGGATGAACTTCCACAGGATATCGCACTGCTCACGGCCCTCGAGGTACATGCGGGTGAGATCGCGAGTATCCAGCGGCTTGCAGTAGCGAGAGTGGGCGAAGCAGATCGAGACCTCGTCCATTCCGCGGTGCTCGGGCCTGCCGGGGACATGCGTCATCCAGTTGAGATGATTGTCGATCGGATACGGGAGATCACCGGTCTCCAGCGCCTCTTCGATGAGCGCCTCCCAGCGCGGGTCCTCCGCCTTCAGATCGCTGTTCTGATACGCGTCCCAGTCAACGCCACCGAGGCGAAACTCCAGCGAGCAGCCCTGCACGTAACCGTCGGACTCACGCCCGACACTGTAATCGCATCCGGCGAAGGCCGCGGCATCAGCATCCCCGGAGCAGTCGATGACACGCCTGGCCATGATTGCCTGCCGGCCCGACTTCGACTCGACCACGACTCCGCGGATCGCTCCGTCGCGCACGATCGACTCGACCACGGTGGTGACGAAAAGTATGTCACACCCGGCCTCGGTGACCATGCGATCCAGTATGAGTTTGTGCTTTTCCGGATCGCTGTTGCGATGCCAGTGACCGTCAACCGCCTCAAGCCGGGCAATCATCTCCTCGCCGATGCCCGAGCGGTAGTCCAAGGGAATATTCACGAGGCCCATCGTGGCGAGACCCCCGAGAGCGGAGGTCTGCTCGATCACAAGCGTGTTGCAGCCGCCGCGGGCTGCTGCGATAGCCGCCCCAACCCCCGCAATCCCACCACCCACCACCACCACATCGTACTCCGACTCTATCGAAAGTGTCCTCTCCGGTTCGACTATGCCGCTATCCGCCGGTCGATATTCCAGCATCTCTCAGGTCACTCCCATAATGCCTCTGATGATAACCAGCCGTGTTGGTACTGCACGGATTCAACCATCATCAACAAGCTTCTCAATGGCCTCGGAAGCGCAGTTATCATAGCATCGGCCACAGCCCGTACAACTCTCGGGATCGATATGCGCTCCTTCGCGATCGAACGCGATTGCATCTGCCTGACATTCATGGACACACCAGCCGCACTTCGTGCAACCGCGCGTCACGGTGTACCTGACGCTCATACTCGACCTCCGCGGTACTCATATGCCCGTTCATAGTGCGAACCGCTGCTGAGTGAGATAGTTGACAGCTTCGCATCCAGCCAGGGCCTCGGGCAGCTTCTTCCCTGTTGACGGGTGGAATCCCTTTGCGGTTTGCTGTCGACGGTGACCCGCAGATCTCGGCGGCATCTCAGCGTAGCAACAGGCAGATGACACGCGCTCCCCTTCCCGCAGCACGCCTGCCGGGCCGTGGGGGGAAAGAGCGTGATAACCCGGGAATCCTTCGGGCTTCTCCTGCAGGCATCTGCTCTATGCGGAGGACACGACCGCTCCCTCAGCGAAGTGTCTCTGTGCTGGATTTGCGAGACGAGGAATCGCTCAGGAGATATAATCATGACCGTAACGCGTCTGACGCTGGTGCTGCTGATCACCGCCACGGCCTGTGCTGCGGAGCCTATCGTCGTCGCCCAGAGGGCCGAGGTTCCACCCACGCTCGACGGGCGATTCGATGACGAGGTCTGGCGCCAGGCGCAGTGGTACACGGGCTTCACCATGCTCGGCGAGGTCGAGAAGCTCGCCGAGGCGCAGACACGCTTTGCCGTCGCCTACGATGACACATACCTGTATATCGTCATCCACGCCGAAGAACCGCACATGGACCGCCTCCGCGCGGAGATCACGGAACGCGACGGCAGGGTACACACCGATGACTGCGTCGAGTTCATGATCGATCCCAGCGGCGACCGCACCGAGTACTATCACTTCGCGGTCAACTCGATAGGCACGCTCTACGACGCGGAACTTCTGCAGGGCGGTCACGTACGCGCAGTGCAGTGGGACTGCAACTGGCGGGCCGAGATCGTAAAGGGCGATGACTTCTGGGCGGTCGAGGCAGCGATCCCGTTCGTGGAACTGGGGCTCAACCACCTCTCGCGCGGCGACTGGGCGATCAACGTAGCCCGCGAGCGCTACGGCGGCGGGCAGGAGCTTTCGAGCTTCACCCCAGCGCCCGGAGGATTCCACCAGCCCACGTTCTACGCGCAACTACAGCTTCCCGAGGCCGACCTCGATCGCTTCATGTGGACGATCCGCGAGCCCTTCGAGGTGCTCGTGGTCGAGGATGAGGGCCGGATCGTTTACACCGCGAAGACCCACGTGACGAATCACACCGGTCGCGTCTGGCTGCTGCAGCTTGTCCCTGAACTCATCCACGAGGGGACCGTCTCCACCGGCGAACCGGTCAACCTCGGCATCGACGACGGCCAGGGCCGCGAGGTCGCTTTCTCAGTCCCGGTCGAGGAGCAGGGCGCGCAGGTGCTGCGGCTGCGACTGGTCGATCGCCGCGACCCCGAGCGGGTGCTGCACGTGCGTTCGATCCCCACCACGGTGCGGTACACGCCGCTGGTCGTTGACATCACCCGCCCTCACTACCGCAACAACATCTATGCGACCCAGCAGATCGACGAGGTCGAACTCACGGTCACCCTCGCGCTCGCCGACGACCAGCTTGAGGGGCGCTCGGTGACGGCGGCGATCTTCGAGCGCGACGGAGATGGCCTCGGAGCGACCGTGGTGGAGGGCGACGCCGTTGCCGCCGCGACTGAGGTGCATCTGTCGATCCCGGCGACCGACCTGCCGGTGGGCGATTATCTCGTGGGCGTGCGGTTGGCCGACGGCACCGGCGCTGTCGAATATGAGGCGCGGACGCCCCTGCGCAGGTTGCCTCCGCCGGAGAGCGGACATGAGTGGCGCTTCGACGAGAACTGGGCCATGCTGCGCGATGGCGAGCCATTCCTGCCCTTCGGCTGGTTCAGCTACCGGCTCGACTCGCACACCGAGGACTCTCCTTACACCGCCATGCAGGATTACAACGCAAACTGGCGTTCGGTGGAGGACAATCTGGAGTTGTTCGACCGCATCGCGGAGGCGGGGCTGGTGGTGACGGTATATCCTTACAGCCGCGCCTTCATGAACCGCGGCGATGAGGTCAGGCGGCCGCTCAACGAGGAGGAGGCCGAGGCGCTGCGCGAGCGGGTCACCGCGCTGATGGATCACGAGGCCCTGATGGCGTGGTACATGGCAGATGAGCCGGAACTGCGGCCGGTTCTGCCTCGCCGCGCCGAGCAGATCCACGAGGTGGTCGCCGAGGCGGACCCGTATCATCCGACGATCATGCTCAATAACACCATCGCGGGGATACACACCTACGCGGGTGGCGGCGACATACTCATGCCCGACCCCTACCCGCTCTTCCTTCAGGGAGGGCTGGCGGCGCGCGGTATCGAGCGCACCAGCGAGTTCGTGAAGGCCTCCAACGAGGCGGCCCGCGGACGCCAGGCCGTCTGGATCACTCCGCAGGCGTTCAACTATGGCGACTACGGTCGCGCGGGGAATCGCGCCCCGAACTTCACCGAGCTTCGTAACCAGTGCTACCAGGCGGTGGTTTACGGCGTCAAGGGCTTCCTCTGGTATACCCACGGGCAGGCCGAGAACTACCCGGCACTGGGCATCGGCATGGACTATCTC
>PXBW01000365.1 GCA_003566775.1 candidate division WS1 bacterium | reverse complement strand
TCTGGCTCGAGGACTTTGTTGATGGCGAGGATAAGGACGAAATTCACGCCTACTTTGTGGATTTCTACATCCCTGGTGATGATACGTTTGGCACACCGACCTTCGATGGTTTCTTCAGCGTGAAGCTTATTGTGTAGGGGTTGCCGGGGAAGGGTGCTTACCGGCTTCGTCGCGGGCGTGGCCGGCTGCACAGGACCCTATCATCGATGAACCGGCAGAATTGGGGTGTGTCCGATGAGACGTCTTACCAGAACACAGGCATTTGGGTTGGCCGCAGTCATCGGTCTGATAGTGGCCGTGCTCGTCTATGTGTTGCTCACCCGGGCCGTCCATGAGCCGGAGCCGGAGGTAGCTGAGAAGGTGACGATGCTGGTCGCTGAGACCGATATTGGCGAGTTCCAGACTATCACCCACGAGATGGTGTCGGCGACCCCGGTGGATCCAGCGGCGGCGCCGCCCGGGTATCTCTCTGAGGTAACGGAAGCCGTCGGCAAGCTTGCCCAGCGTCGGATCAGCTATGGCGAGGCAATCACGAGGGCCGATGTGGCTGCGCGTTCGGCGGCCCGTGGCCTCACATTCGTGATACCTGAGGGGATGCGCGCGGTGACGGTGGCGCTGGACTCGGTATCCGGTGTGGCGGGTTTCGCTCTCCCCGGTGACCGCGTGGATGTACTGACTACCTCCACGGTGGATGGGAGGGAGTACACGAGAACCATACTTCAGGATGTCGTGCTTCTGGCGATCGGTCCGGCGACCACTCGTCCCCAGCCAGCAACTGCTCGCCCTTCGGTGACTGACGAGCAGGCTGATGCCACAGTTGCGGTATCAGGCGCTGAGGGGGCGGGCGAGGCGGCACCGAGGGCGGAAGAGGTGCAGAACGCGACCCTCGCGGTATGGCCCGACGAAGCTCAGTCATTGATACTTGCGGCCGCCACGGGGTCGATACATCTGATGCTGCGCCCCACCGGGGATGCCAGCATCACGCCTCTGCCGCCCCAGTCGGATTGGGAGATCATGGGTCTTGAAGCGCCGCCGGAGGTCGAGGAGGAGGCTCCGGAGCCGGAGCCCGAGCAACCGCCGCATCCACTGATGACAGCCGATTATCCGCCACCCTGGGTGAGCGAACAGCCGCCGCCACCCAGAGCCGAACCCGTTGAACCGGTGGCTGTAGCAGAGGAACCGAGGACGGTCGAGGTTGTCCGGGGCAAAGAGCGCGAGATTGTGCCGGTCCGCTGATATCGCAACAGATCGCGTTCGTGCAGATTGACTGTCCTTTGGTTCGCCGACCGCCTGGAGGATTCACGATAGGGATGTGTAGACTCTTGCGGGGAAAAGTCACTCACAATACCGGGATGCGACAGTCGCAGTGCGGTGGTTGCCAGGTCTCTGGCGACCGCCGCCGCCGTGTTGCCTGCCTGCGTCCCGGCGGCTTTTCAGATCACAGGCTCGGTCAGCGCCGCGGCGGTGGTGCTTGAGTGCGGGCGGGAGTGGGCCTGCAGTTCAATGGGATGAGCAGGGTCTTCGTGGCGGATCCGCAGGTGGCAAAGGTCGCGGTGCTCACCGCTGATGACACACTTGCAGAGGCTGAACGGAATGAAGCTCAGAGTGACTGATCAACATACCAGGCCTGGCACGAGCGTTCCGCGCTAAACAGATGAGGAGAGATCGCAATGGCGAAGATGCCTTTGGACAGAGCTATCGAAAGCGAACTTTATACGGACGATATGCTGGAGCTTCAGTCGGCAATTCACACAGACTTGCTTTTGAACACCCAGCACTCAGAGCTTGAAAAGATGGAATCCGATGAGTTGCGCAGTCTGGCCCTCACTTTCGTTGAGCGCATGCTGGCGGACAGGTCGATCACCCTGCCACGAGCAATGGTTGAGAGGCTGGCGGACAGTGTCGTGAGCGAGGTTCGGGGCTTTGGCCCGCTTGACGTGCTTCTTAAAGATGGCAGCATCACGGAGATCATGGTCAACGGCCTGCGCCAGGTAATGGTAGAGCGCGACGGCAGGCTGCGGAAATGCGCGGTGCGTTTCTTGAATCGACAGCATATCATGCGGATTGTCGAGAAGATCATCTCACCGCTGGGCCGACGCCTCGACGAGTCCATGCCCATGGTGGACGCGCGACTTCCTGATGGTTCTCGCGTGAATGTCATCATCGAGCCTCTGGCGATAGATGGCCCGTACATGACTATCCGCAAGTTCGCGGTGGATGCTTTGACCGATGAGGATCTCCTGCGTTTCGGCACCCTTAACAGCAAGATGCGTGACTTCCTGAAGCTGTGCGTCGAGGGGAAACTGAATATCCTCATTTCAGGAGGTACAGGTTCAGGCAAGACAACCACTCTCAACGTGCTCTCGAGCTTCATTCCGCATGATGAGCGCATCGTCACGATTGAGGATGCCGCTGAGCTTCAACTCCAGCAGGAGCACGTGATTGCACTCGAGAGCCGCCCCGCAAATCTGGAGGGCAACGGCGAGATCACGATTCGCGACCTTGTTCGAAACTCTCTGCGTATGCGCCCGGATCGCATAATCGTTGGCGAAGTGCGCGGCGGCGAAGCGCTCGATATGCTGCAGGCGATGAACACGGGGCACGAAGGATCACTGTCAACCGTACACACGAACAGTCCACGCGATTGCCTGTCCCGACTTGAGACCATGGTGCTGATGGCAGGAACGGAGTTGCCTTCAAGCGCGATTCGCCAGCAGATATCGAACGCGGTGGACATGATTGTGCATCAGGATCGCATGCGTGATGGTTCACGTGTAATAACGCACATCAGTGAGGTTCAGGGGATGGAGGGCGAGCAGATCATACTGCAGGACCTCTTCAAGCTCGAACGCCAGGGCGTGGATGAGGATGAGGGCGTGCTTGTCAAGCACCAATCCGTGGGTAGTCAGCCGCACTTTGTCGATAAGCTGGCCGCGGAGGGTGTGAAGCTTCCGGCGGATATGTTCCTCATTGACGAGGATATCCGGCCGCGGGTGGTCCACTGGTAGTACATAGTCTGCTGCGACATCGTCCCACACGATCGTATGACTTATTCAAGCTGCTTAGGTCCGAATTAGGAGTGAGCATCATGGCCCCATTTGCTATCGCAATGATAGGCGGAGCGGCCACCTTCGTGGTCATTACGATCGGTTTGCTCGCGTTCGCAAGACCCCCCCGAGCGAGTGAACGTCTCATGCATGATGCCGAACGCGATGCCCGCAGGTCCACAGCCGGAATCGCACATCTCGATGACCAGGCTCGAGCGGACCTCTGGCCTGGCCTCTCCGAACGGCTCGAGGGGACACGCCTGTGGAAAGACCTTCAGTTGCTCATGCTTCGGGCCGGACTGCTGATACGCCCCTCAGAGGCCGCGGGAATCGGAGCTATCGCAGCGGTGATGGGCATCGTGATCGTCTGGTTTACCACAGGCAATGGACTGCTGGCGCTGCTGGGCGGTGCCCTTGCTGTGACGGCGCTGTATCTGTATCTGACTGTGCTTGCTGACCGTCGTCAGGCGCAGTTGACCGGTCAACTGCCCAACGCGCTTGACATGCTCAGTTCCGGGCTTCGCTCCGGACACTCACTGACGCGGACCTTCCGCATAGTGGTCACCCAGAGCGGTTCTCCAATGTCCGATGAGATTCGACATGTTATGGAGGACATAAATGTAGGCCTCTCCACCTCTGAGGCACTCGAGCTTCTCGTCAACCGCACCAAGTCATATGACATTGAACTGGTCGTGGCTGCTATACAGATACAACTGAAACTCGGGGGCAATCTCGCGGAAGTGCTTGACAATATCGCCGGTGTTATACGGGAACGGATGACGCTACAGCGGGAGATAGACGCAGCTACAAGCGAGGGCCGTCTTTCCGCTACCATCCTTGTCGCCATGCCATTCGTCATGGCCCTGGTGATCTCCGTCATAAGTCCCGGGTATCTTGATCCGCTGTTTCAGGAAGCGGTAGGCAGGATATTGCTGATGGGCGCGGGCTTGCTGATGATAATCGGCATCATTGTCATAAAGAATCTGATCGAAATAGACTTCTAAGATTGCCGCAGTTGTGCCGTAGAAAGGAAGATCCGGATGATCAACACGCTAATCATCGTCATCCCCTTACTGGTGTTCATCGCGGTGATGCTGTTGATTTACACTTTGCTCTATAGTGGAGGACAGGTGCAAACCAACCGCCGCAGACAGGATCTTCGACCCAGGCAAGATGCATCCTCAGTCAGTCACCTTCTGTCGATGCCGGCCCTGGACAGGCTCATAAGACCAGCCCTGCGCCGTGTAGCCGGGGCGATTGGCGGTCGGGCCCCGGGGAATCTTATCGCAGCTACCGAGGCTCAGCTTGTGAAGGCGGGTCGGCCATTCGGCCTCTCGGCGGAGGCATACCTCACATTACGTCTGCTTGTACTTGGGGCAGCACTCGCTGGAGCATATGGGCTTGCAATGGGACCGCTGGCAGCATCAATCTACCGGCTGCCTGTAGCGGGATTCCTCGTGGTCATCGGAGCCCTTCTGCCCATCTACGTGATCGAGAAGCGCATTGAACACAGACATGCCGAGATCAGGAAAACCCTTCCGGACATCATAGACCTGCTGGTAGTTTCCGTCGAGGCCGGTGCAGGCCTCGATGACGCTATCAGGGAGGCTGTCGAACGTAAGGAAGGCCCACTAATTGAGGAATTTGACCGATTACTTGGACAGATGCGCGTGGGTAAGAGTCGCAGGCAAGCCTGGGAGGACATGGCCGAACGCGTGGAGGAGGAGAACCTGACTGCTCTGGTGGCCTCTCTGGTGCAGGCCGAAGAGGTCGGCGTCAGCATTGGGAAGGCGTTACGAGCGCAGGCTGAGACAGTTCGCGTTCGCAGAAGCCTGCAGGTCCGTGAGATGGCCGCTACACTGCCGGTCAAGATGCTGTTCCCGCTGGTCCTGTTCATCTTTCCATCCCTCTTCGTGGTGCTACTGGGACCCGGTCTGATAGGCATGACTGACATCCTTGAGATTCTGGCGGGACAATGAGGCTACAGCAGCGCTTATCGAGGACTCTCGGTAGCGAGTTCGGATTTGATCTTCCGAGCGAACTGAGAGCGCTCTCCGGAGCGGCAACAGCAGTTCCAACTGGCGTTGCTCCAGCTCCGTGATCGTCACTCGATCACTTTGGTGCGTCTGCGCTCCTCCACGAAGCTGCGCTCGATCAGCCTCGTGGTCGGCACGTACCTGCGATGTGCCACCGGGACCCTCAAGTGCGCCAAAGATGCATCGAGGTCGTCGGCGAAGCTCTTCATCGCCGCCGGATACTGTGCCTCGAAGCGAGCGATCATCTCCGCCGCTGTCTGTCCGCCCACCTCGGCCGTGGGCGCATCTCGCACCGAGCCCAGCCACGCTTTGACCTCCTCCAGCAGCTTCGACCGATATCCCGGCACTCTCCGCACCTGCGGCATCTGCACATCGATGCGGCCTTCCGCGCAGTCCACGTGGCCCCGACGGTAGCCGTTGCGGTAGCGCCCGTCGCTGCCCCGCTCGTAGCCCGCGCGCGACCACATCGGGGTGCTCGGCCTCCAGCACCTGCTGAGCCACCACCCGTGCAACAAGGCGCACGCGCGTGCTGGTCGGCTCATCTTCCGACGCCATTCCTCTCTAAAGAAACTGCTCCAGAGACTGGCGCATCTGCTCACTTGGTGCTATCCTATCCCCCGGCCATGGAAGTGTCCTTTCCGGCCCCTGCGGGCATGGGCTCTCTCTTCACCAAACAGGATACTCCATGCCCTCATATTTCACAGCCGCATGCGGACATCACCCCTTCCGGAAACGGGAAGAACATGTCAGAGAGCCTGGAGCGACGCAGGGCTGATACTATGCGCCGGGTCGGACTTGTAGTGCTGGCGATACTGTGGTTCGGCATGATTGCGTACATATTTGTGCACCCTGGCCGGGCACAGTGGGACTTCCAGCCTTACTACTGGGCGGGCCGGGCATGGAGTCAGTCCCTTGATCCTTATGATCTCACAAAGCTGGAGGAAGTGTCGGGGGATGAGATGAAGCTACCCTTCCTCTATCCGCCAGCCACTCTCCCAGCTTTCGCGCTGCTGTCACGGCTGCCATATGCGGTGGCGGCCGGCGTATGGATGGCGGTCAAACTGGCGGCCCTGGCCTGGATGGTCAAGCTCTGGCGCTGTTTCTTCTTGCCGGAGATGCCGGATGTTCTGTTTTGGGCCGTCCTTCTCTTTGCCTTCGATGCGGCGGTGTTGCATGATCTTTACAGTGGTAACGTCTCAATACTCGAGCAGGCTCTACTATGGACGGGCTTCTGGTTGCTGCTAAAGGGACAGCGAATTCCTGCGGCAATCCTGCTGGCACTCGCACCTGTGTTCAAGACCATTCTCTTCGCATTCTCAGCAGTGCTGTTGGTCCCCCAAAGAGAGACTTCCACAGGTCCGCCAGCATGGACGCACTGGGTGCTGAGTGCCAGCGTGTTTGCGACGGTGCTGTTCGTACCCGCCCTGATTGCCCCCGAATTGTACCACTCATGGTTGGGAAGCTATGAGAGGCAATCCGGAGCACTGGTGGGGTGTATGACGCCAACGAACCAGTCTTCCTGGTATATTATCTCTTCGGTAGCGCAGCGCCTCAGCCCTGTAGGACTGCCGGAAGACACGCTAACTCTGTCGCTTGGCTTCATATGGGTCGCATCAGTGGTTGGGGTCAGTATGCCCGCATTTCGGCGGGCCATCGTTGCACGAAATGTGCGCATTTTGATCATGATGACAGCAATGATCTACCTGCTGTGCGTTCCGAGTCTGCCGCCATATGCACTGATTCTCGCCATCGTCCCCGCGGCAGTTCTGTGGCTTCCGATGCTGAAAGATGTGCAGCAGGGTCAAGCGGCATTTGCGGCACTGGTGGGTTTGCATGGCCTGCGCAAGCTACCAGTACCACTACCAGGTCTGGTCTTTGAGCGCTACTCCATAATGCTCATTGCCGTGTTCTGGCTGGCATTCCTCTATACAGGTGGCGCAGGGACGCAGGTTGAACATGGCAGTTCAGAGAATAATCCAGATGCTTCTTATTGATGATGCAGCTTTCGTGCCGTTTGATTGAGGTGCCGATGAAGGTCTGACGTGTACCTCGGGGAACTCTCCTTTGAACTTGACCGATGAGAGAGAGGACGATCTGCAGATATTGGGAAATGGTTGAGGGCGCAGAGGGGGAGTCGATGAAGACCATGGTACTGAAGCATCAGCAGGGAGGAGTATTCAGGCATGAAGTACACACAAGGGATGGCAGTGCTGGTTATGATGGTTCTTGCTGTGGGATTTGTGGCGGCACAGGATATGGAGATGATCGAGTCACACCTGGGGAATGAGGGACCTGCATTTCACGAGGGCATGACCCCGGAGAGTCTCGGATGGGGCGCAGATGATCAGGCATATCCGGACAGATTCGTGGTCTATCGAGACGGCTCGGAGTTGGTGTGGGTGCCGGCGGGGAGTTTCCCGATGGGGAGCACGGATGCGGAAGTAGCTGAGTTGCTGATGTCGTATTCGGGCCCCGAAGACGACCTCATTGGATTACTCTATCGTGCTGAGATCCCACAGCGGATGGTGGAGATGGACGGCTTCTGGATACAGAAGCATGCTGTGACCAACGTCCAGTATCGTGCCTTCTGCGATTCCACCGGGCGCGAGTTCCCTCCAGGAAGTGATCAGGGTGACTACCACCCGGTGGTCTGGGTAAGTTGGGATGACGCCGTGAGCTATGCCGAACACTACGGGCTCGGCCTGCCCACTGAGGCGCAGTGGGAATATGTCGCGAGAGGCCCTGCAGGACTAAGGTATCCATGGGGTGATGAGTGGGATCCGGAGAGGCTGTGCTGGGATGAGAATCG
Organism: candidate division WS1 bacterium; assembly: GCA_003566775.1. Taxonomy (GTDB): domain Bacteria; phylum Armatimonadota; class Zipacnadia; order Zipacnadales; family UBA5352; genus UBA5352. The sequence goes on along the minus strand of PXBW01000365.1, from coordinate 11,266 downwards.
GGGCCCGGGCGACAGAAGCTTTACTGTGGGAAGTTTCCCTGATGGTGTAAGTTGGTGCGGGGCACTGGATATTGTCGGTAATGTGTTGCAGTGGTGCGCGGACTGGTATGATCCTAACTACTATCAATCGGCACAAGGGAGCAATCCGACCGGGGCTATCGAGGGTGATGCTCGGGTGGTGCGTGGCGGCACCTGGTATCTCGATCGTCCCGAGAGCTTCCGTGCCGCCTTTCGCAATCTCACCGACCCAGCGACCCGCTATATAAGCCTTGGATTTCGTTGCGCGCTAACACCCTGATTGGGGCTTGCCCACTTATCTTCCTACCGTTTGACCTGGAACCGATTCTGGAGAGATTGGCGGGGAAGAAAAGATCACAGGATGATGACCTCACCAGGAGGATGAGCCCAACCAAAACTCTCTCAGTGACAGGCAATATCCCGCCATTCTTTGTCATTCATGTCGGCTCTATCGTTGCCTTCGTTACTGCCGTATGTTATCCTAACGGGGCAGGCAAATTGAGGTTCTCTGACGAGGTGACGGCCTCCTTTCGGGGGGCGCCGCGGAGAAGAGGGAGGAGTAATATACCGATGAGACTGCCGGGCGAAGTTACTGACAGAGCGGTCATGCTTTACATGACCGGAGCGGTATGCACTCAACCTGCCCAGGTGCTGGACAACGATCATGCGGTGGAGGTCATCCAGAACTTCATCAACGAACTGCGCGAGCGGGATTCACAGCATCTGCGCGTCTTCGGAAGCTTCGAAACCGAAGGCGACCGCACCAACCCCTCCCCCGCCGCCGAGGAGATGGCACACCTTCTGAGCCTTCTCTGCGACATGACGCCCCAGGATGCGAGAGTGAGCGCGCCCGACTGCCGCGAACTGCTCGAAGACACAATGGCGCTTGCAGAGTTCGTTGAGGCACTGTATGACCACTGGCGTGGCTACGAGCGCTACTTGATGCTTGAGACGGCTGCTGATGACTCGCGTGACAGCGCAATCGAGGGGCACATGCCCTTCATCCGCAACAATCAGGAGATGAACCACCTGATCCGCGATGCCTATCGCCAGATTGAGCGCAATCTGCGCGGGTACTGGCCGCGGGTCTATCGCCAGACGCCGGGCGGCGCCAACATGTCGCTGCTGATCGAACGAATTCCATGGGATTACCCGGCCGATCTATATGAGCCGCTTCTCGATGTTCGAATGGTACGTCTGGCACTGCTCGTGCCGCCGGTGATTCTCTATCCGCGCAGCATTCGGCGTCAGGGAAGATTCATTGAGGTTCCCGATAATCCGCTCGAGGATGCGACTATAGACCCCGCAACCTGGCTTTGTATTCCGGTGCTCGTGGGTAAGCTGCGCTTCCATGTGTACTTCCATCGGGACTACCTGGCTCTCGCAACCTCACTGGTCAACCTGTTTGAGCTGTCCGGTCATGACGAGGCAAGGGAGAAGCCCGACGGCATCCTGCTATTCGGTCTCGATCCCGAGCAGCTTGGACGGGAGCAGACCGTCTTCCATATTGACGAAGAGAATGATGTTGCGATCGGTGCGATAGGCGCCGCCGATGAGCACGACTACTTCGGCTACTTCAAGAAGATGATGCTGACACTGCACAACGTGATCATGATGAGGCGTGGGCGCCTCCCGATTCACGGTGCGATGGCTCACCTGCGTCTGCGCGAGGGCCCCGAGCAGACGATCATCATCGTCGGCGACTCAGGCGCCGGAAAATCCGAGACCCTCGAGGCCTTTCGCGAGCTCGCGGAGGACTGGATCTCGGACATGATCATCATCTTCGACGACATGGGCACGCTGGAGATCGAAGATAGCCGGATCGTCGGCTACGGCACGGAGATCGGCGCTTTCGTCCGGCTTGATGACATCGACCCGGGCTACGCATTCGGGCGCTTCGACCGCGGTGTCTTCATGAATCCACACAGGCAGAACGCCCGGCTGGTGCTGCCCATCAGTGAGTACAGTGACGTGGTGGCTGGCTACGATGTGTCGATGCTGCTCTACGCGAACAACTACGAACCAGTGACGGAGGCGACCCCGATAATCGAGTTCTTCCAGAACCCCGGGCAGTCCCTTGACGTGTTCCGGGAGGGCAAGCGGGCTGCTAAAGGCACCACCGATGAGCGCGGACTCGTGGAGACCTACTTCGCCAACCCGTTCGGCCCCGTGCAGCGTCGCGAAATGCATGAGGAGATTGCCGAGCGGCATTTCGCCGCCGCTCATCAGTTCGACATACCTGTAGGGCAGATCCGCACGCGCCTCGGTATAGAGGGCATGGAGCGTACCGGTTGTAATGAGGCCGCTGAGGCCCTCTTCCGCTACCTGATCGCCGAAGCGAAGCGCGCCGAAGAGAAGTAGCATTCGGTCTCAGTAGATGATCTGGTCGGGCGCTTCATAGTCCCATCGCTCCGGCTCGCGGTCGGGAATCGGCACATGATCCCAGAAGCCGGACGCCCCGCGTCTGCCGGTGCGTATATCGGGCACCGCAATCGGCTGTCCGCCAAGCTCCGCCGACCGTGCGGCAAGTATCCCCGGCACCGTATAGTCGCACATGCGATGGACACCGATTGGGACATCGCGTCCCTGAATGATTGCCTGTGTGAAGTAATAGGCGGTCTTGATGTCGGTCCCACCATGCCCCGCAGTTCGGTCGTCGTCAGGCGCCGCGGTGCCAATCGGCACGCACTCCCAGCCCTCCCTGTGTCCGCGCTCACGGTCGGCGATGCGGCAGAATCCCTCATGTGAATACCACTCTGCACCGCCCTCGGTTCCATGGAGGCGGTAGTTGTGTGAGCCGGGCCGCACGGTGTTTAGGGTCACGGTGATCTTAATCAGGCGACCCGCGGCGGTCTGGAACAGCGCCATCTGCCCATCAGAGCGCAGCGGCGCCTCGGTCTGCCACCACGGCCCCTCGCGGCATACCACAGAGGTCACGTGGTCATCGAGCACCTCGAGCAGCGGCCCAAGATCATGAGTGAGGTACTGTATCGGTGGTTGATCGGCCCTCCAGAGAGGCTTAAGGTCGGTAAGGCCCTCCTCGCGTGCCTGCCCGGGGGTGAAGCGACGATTATCTGCGTCAATGAGTGTTTCGGGCAGATAGTGCAGGTACTCACCCTCGGCGAGCGAGATCTCGCCCATTGTCTTCTCGATCACCCACTTGCGCCAGTAGCGCAGGAAATCGAGGAACGCGCTGTTTTCGGCCAGCATGTACTGCTTTCCCGTAAGCTGCACGGCCGCGACAAGGTGATGGCACTCTTCGATGGTGAATGCTCCCGGCACCTCGCTGAGTACGTGGCAATTGGCCTCAAGTGCCTGAATCGAGTGCTTCGCCTGTACACGGCCGTTGGTGCATACCGCGATGGCGTCCGGCTCCATCGCGAGAAGCTCTTCGTATTCTTCGACCATCGGTACTTCAGGCGCCACCTCACGCGCGGCATCGCGGATGTGCTCGACGCGATCCGCGCAGCCGATCACCTCGGCGTCCTCGATATTCATGAAGTTTCTCAGATGCGACCTTCCCCGGCGCAGGCCGAGGATTCCGACGCGGAGTTTCTTCATCAGCGCGGCTCCTTTCAATTTGGGGGCCCGGCGAATTCAGACTTCTCCGTGGGAGGACCTCTGTCCTCCGGCTGGCGCCTCGGCAGTCTTCCTTGAGAGTCCCGGTCGGCTCTGCTATCGGAGCGTGGCCCTGTTCTAAGCCGTAAGACGCGAGGAGTACCGGACGGAACGCTCATCTTAGACCTCGTCGAGAGCGGTCGTTGGGGCCTGATGGATGTGTGGCAATGCGGTTGAGAGCGCGATTATCACACTGAGAACAAACACCAGACGGGGATAGGACTGGAAACCGCGCTCGCAGCGCTAAGGATTCATCGTGCGAAGCGGCGCTCCCAGTCCTCGAAGACACGGCGAGTGCGGTCCGTTATCTCGGGAATCTGAGGCTTACGCTCAACCGCCGCCAACCACGTGGAATGCGGACGTGCAAGCTGCATCGACATCAGACGAAACTCGTGCGGCTCCAGTGTCACAAACATCACCCGGCGGTTCAGCGCTATGGCATCCTCGCTGAAGAAGAACATCCCGCGATACGACCTGTGTACTCCATCGAGGCCGACCGATACCTCGTGTACATCCAGCGGCTCGGTGCGCAGTTCCACGATCAGATCAACCGGCGCCGCGGTGTTGTTCCATAGTGCGGCTACACCCTCATCGCCCCGCAGAAAAGGCCGGTATCCGACAGCGACGTCCGCGCCCAACCCGATGTCCTCAGATTGCTGGTACGAGCGTACGGGCACCACGGCGGCAAGCTCGCGCGAAAGCTCCGCGACAACCCGCGTGATCAACTCGTTTGGCTGACCCCGGCCATCGAGCACGCAGAATGCATCCGCCCCGTCCGGGGCATCCGTGGGACGCGCGGACAGCGCGAAGCCCGTTGCGCCCCTGTACGCACACTGCGCGAGCAGCCGAGCGAGGGTCATCGCATCCGCAACCTCACAACCCGCGGAGCGCCCCGCTATGTCCGCGAAGAAGATCGGCAACTGCGCACTCTCACGCAACCGCCGTACTGCGGCGCTGAGTTGGGCCTCAAAACCGATCTCCCGCCATGCGGGCTGTGGGACCGAGACTCGGCGCCCATCGACCGTGAGCGTCCCTGCTGCCCTGCTCTGTACCACCGGAAGGCGCACAGCCGTAGAGGCAATCGCCCCCCCCGCCGCAAGCTCGGATGCGGTCGCCTGTGCGCGCTCTTCGATTGTCTCCGCGGGATCGGCAGGAAGATCGATCGGGGGGCTGAGCAGGTGCAGGGGACGATCGACGTCATCGAGCGCATGCCGCAGATCGGCGGTAAGCTCACGACCTGCCTCAGCAGGACTCTGATCTCGCGCATGATAAAGCGCCGCGAAGTTCGCGTGCTGGGGCAGAACAGGTGCGGCGGAGCGCAGTTCCTCGCCAGACCACGGTGGCGTCAGCAGCAGCACCCGCGCCAGGTGGGACGGTAGACCAGTAGATTCTCTGATCTGCTCTAAGGAGGTGCGAATCGACACAAGTTGCAGGTCAAGGTTCCTGATCGTGGCGAGGTCGGCTTCAGAAGGCTGTTCACCGGTGAAGGAGAGGCCCGTGGCAGGGTACGAGGGCTCCACCTCCACCAGGACTGGAGCCGACGCCTCCTCCTCGCCGCTGAAGAATGTGACTCGCGCGGCACGTTGTCCGACGAAGAATGACTGCAGGGAGGCTGAGAACACTGTCTCCCCATCCGGTCGGATATTGACGGTTCGGCGGGGCGCAAAGAAGCCCGGAGGTCCCGCAACGGAGACACTGAGTTCGCGCGCACTCGAGGCGCTGTTCGTGACCGAGAGGCGCAGCGCGCCACGATGCCCCCTGCGAGCGTTAACCTCCGGCGGGAGACTGATTCTGAGTGAGCCCACGTTGATGATGAGTTCGCGTCCCCTGCCTATCTGTCGCTCGACGGCATCAAGCAGGCCATCTGGCTCCCAGTCCACCGGCAGTGGCGGTTCGAAGACCGGGGCGTCATCGGTCTCCTGTGCCACGGAGAGTTCGACAGGGGTGAGATGAACGCTGTCGATCAGCCAGGTCGCGGCTCCCTCGGTGCCTATGCCGATCCGTACCGGCCCGCCGGGAGCGGGCAATTCCGCCACGATCTCGCGCCAGCGCGAACCCATGGTTTCGACCGGCACACCCGCCCTTGCTGAAGGCATGTCATCCGGCCCACAGAGTGTCAGCAGCAACCGATCGGTCTTCTCACCGTCGGCAACACGCGCGCGTACAGTAAGCCTGTGCCACCCTGCCTGCTCCGGATCAGACGGATCGGTCAGCGCCCATCCCTCGGAAAGATGCAGAGCATTACCCGTGGCGCCCTCATGAGGAGCGACAGTCACGCCGTCGGGTAGCGTCCATGCCTTTGCGTCGTTCTCGAAGTCGGGATTCGCCGGGAAGCCATGTGCAAAGTTGCCCGAAGCTCCGGCAATAAATGCAACTGCAGAGATGAGCAGGATGATCTGGCGTGTCATGAGTGGGACCTCCGTCAGACTCCGGCGCGTTCGAAGATGGCTTCGTAAAGATGCCGCCATGCAAATGCAAGCGCTACGGCCACGATGATCGCCGTAATCGCCAGAGATACAGCGGCACTACCGCTCGAAATCGAGTCAATCGCCGCGTCACGCTGTTCGGTTGCCCAGTTTCCTGCGGCTTCGAGCCTCTCCTCCATAGCCCCGGCGATCTCCGCGGTGGCAAGCATCTCCCGGACATGCTGTGGAAGGAAGCCGACCCGGGCAACCGCCTGGCCGACCGATTCACCCCTCCGGACTCTTGCAGCGGCATGTCGGGCGGCAGTCCGCATGGCCTCGTGTCCGGTGGCCTCGGCTGCGAGTTCGATCCCCCGATCGAGTGTGACGCCGGCACGCTGCGAGAGGTTCAGGACGCTAAGGAAGCGCACGGTCGCGCAGTGGCGTGGCAATGTGCCGACGATGGGCAGTGGGAGCATCACACGGGACGCCAGCTTTCCCACCGCGGGGATCATAAGCAGAGCCCTGAAGCCGAGATAGCACAGGATGACTCCCACGAGTATCGGCAGCAGACGGGTGAGCAGAACATCGACATACCAACCCATCCCGCGCGCGACCATTAGCGGGAATGGAGCGACCAGCAGAGCAAGGACCAGCACACCGCCGTAGTATAGCCCGGGCCATCTGACGCGGTGCTTGATGCGGGCCCGTGCTTCGTACTCCCCGGCAAGGGCCTCCAGCATCTCCGGCAGACCACCGAGTTCCTCGCCCGCACGGAGGAGACCGACGACATGCTCGGGGAAGAGTGCCGGATAGCGCTCCATTTCATCGGCAAGCCCTGCTCCCTCCGCGGCCTCACGGGACATCTCTGTCGCGGCGCGTGCGAGCCTGCCATCGGTAACCATTCCCGCCATCTCATCAAGCGCTTCATGCGGGTTGACCCCGCTGCGCAGCAGGGATGCAAGTTGAGTGAAGAAACCCGCGAGATGCGAAGGCGGGACGGGCAGAGATCTGTGTAGGAAGCTGCTACCCCAGTGTGATCGGGTGACCCGCGAAATAGTCAGCGGAACCAGCTCTCGATCCCTCAGCCCCCGCGCTACAGTGTGTGGATCCGGGGCCTGCACGATCCCCTCGGCGCGATCTCCGCAGCTATCTATTGCTGTGTATTCGAATCGGGGCATTTTCCGCACCCGGCGCAATGGTTGAGTGTACGTGCTCATTCTATCGCGGCAGGCGGGAAGTTTCAACGTCCCGAGGAAAGCGCAATCGTCACTAAAGCCTGTCGTCCACTGAATCCGAGTGACGAACTCGGATGCGGTGCCCTCAGATACGCGATAATCGGCGCTCAGGGCAGACTCAGCGGATAACGTCCCCAGCGACGACCGGCGTCGATAAACGCCTGGATGTTCTCCGGCCTGCCCTCGGGAAATACCATGCCCGCGGGAGAGAGTATGTATCCGCCTCCGGGCGCAAGCACTCGAAGCACATCGATGACATGGCGCTCCATCCCCTCCCGGGTGCCATCGGTAAAGGGAGTGCGATTGTCCACTCCACCCATCAGGCAGACACTCTCACCGATGCGACTTCTGCACTCGGAGAGATCCATCGCGTTCGGGCCAACCGTATCGAGTGAGGAGATGATATCAACACCCGCGTCGACCCAGTCGTCGAGCAAAGGCATGATGCCAGTCTGCGCGAATCCGTGAAGAAGAGCGCCCGCGTCGTGGATCATGTCGGCATCCGCTGAGAGCAGTGGCAGGAAAAACTCGCGAACGTCCGACGGTGCAAAGAGATCGATCGTCTCATAGCAGTTCGAGCGATAGACGCAGTCGATCCGTGCGCTGAGTAGCACCTCCAGGCATGCACTCGTCCACTCACGCACGACCTCGAGCGTAGCGCGAAGCAGATCCGGTTCGTCACGCACCAGCAGCAGCGATCGATCTCCGCCGAGGAAGCCGGTCGCGTAAAGCGGCGCGGGGATCATGTTCCCCTGCAGCAACACCCCGAGTTCATCGGCCTCGCGCCGAAGCTGTGCGGCGCGCTCCCGGAAGTCGGTGAGGTCCCCATCACGCGGGTCGTGCAATAGGTAGCGGAGTGCAGCAAGGTCATCAACTGACTTGACGATATACTCCACGCCTCGCGACCAGGCATGGTCGCTGTAAAGTGGGATATCCTGGGGCCGCCAGTCCGGAGTCACCTGCACCGCCACCGAGAGATCTCCCGCAGGCGTGTGATAGGCCTTTCGCAAAAGCGGATAGGGCCGAGCTTCCTGATGCCGAAGTTCGGTGGTGACCTCGGGATGCATCGCGGTGGGGGCCGGAAGATGGAGGCGGGCATCAGCCCCGCGTTGCAGCAGGAAACGCGCCCGCTCGATCTGCCCGGACCAGTGCTTCTCCCATGGATCGATGCCACGGAAGAGGATCGGCACCCGGTCAGGCTCTTCCCTGGCGAAGGCGAGTTTTACCCGCTCAGCTGAGGACATCTCAACCGTCATCGATCATGCACCTCTCGCCTTATCCTAATCTCAGGCTACCACGCCCCACCGGAAGATTCGCTCCGGGAGGTTGGCTGCAGACAATCAGTCATCCGCAGCGCGTGGAGGCAGATCTATCACCGCGTTTTCGGCCAGCAGGCGCCCTCGCAGGTCACTGATCGGTACCTCAGAAGGTTCGCAATCGCGCTCTACTGCAAGCGCCGCAGCGACTCCGGCCGCCTCACCCATCGTCCAGCAACAATGAATCTCGCGCAATGCCTCCATCGCTTCCGCGTCGCTTGACACACAGCGCCCCGCGATCAGCATTCCACCGATGCCGTCAGGGATGAGCGAACCGAGTGGAATCTCATACACTATCGAAGGTTTCCTGAAGTCATTGCCCAGCGCTACGGAGTCGTCGAACTGCGCGCCCGCCTTGAACTCCTCATATAGCATCTCCTGGAGTCCAACGATCCGTCTGGTGCATCGCACGCCGATCTGCCACGCGGTATCTATCAGCCAGGCCTCCTCGAAGCCGGGCATGTTCTCGCGCATGTAATCGAGCACAAGCTTCGCCGACCGTCGCCCCCGTATCTCCATCCGCGTCAGTTCATCGGGGTCGAGGAAGTTACCTCGGGCCATGTGATTGTTACCCCAGGCGACCCCGGGATTTAGCGGAAATGGTGATAGTCCGAAGTGCGATTCGTAGCCTGCGATCTCATGAGCAGCCTTATGCACCTCGGCGGCCGTCCCGTCGTTGCGCGCTTCGCTCCAGCGTTCGAGATCAACGTTACCGATGCGGTAGGGAAGACCGATCATCTTATCATCTGTCATGAAGCTCGCTCCGGCGCGTGCCGCGAGATCGCCGTCGCCGGTGCAGTCGATGATCGTCTTCGCGCGGACGGCCTCTCTGCCGGCCTTGCTCTCTACGATCACTCCCGCGGGGCGTCCCTCTTCGCCGAATACCCCGACCACCCACGAGTGGAAGCGCAGCAGTACGCCCGCTTCAACTGACATCTCGTCTGAGAGACGCTTGAGGCCTTCCGGATCGAAGCGGCTGCTGCCCCGTTCGCTCCGGTACTCTGCCTCTCCCGCCTCGATGAGGGCTTCGAGCGTCTCCTGTCCGATGCCCCCAATGACCTGGTGACCATCTCTCGTGAACGTAGGAAGCACGATGACGAGTCCGCCGGTGGCCAGTCCTCCGAGGCAGCCGTAGCGTTCAAGCAACATTGTCTTTGCGCCCGCGCGCCCGGCGGCGATGGCGGCGGCGGTTCCCGCGGGGCCTCCCCCGCAGACCAGCACCTCCACCTCGTCGATTACCGGAATGTCGCGGGCTGGCTCGCGAACTGTGTCCATCGCCATGGCTTAACCCTCCACCTGCAGAATGTCGTCGGGGTCAACTTCCGCACGCGGCCTGCACCCTCCTTCATCAGAGGCAACCGGAAGCGGGCAGCGAAGTTCTTAGTGGGGGCGTAGTTGGCGGACGCAATGCCATCTGATATCATCCCGCCGCCGATAATGCGGCCGACAGGGTGGAGCACAATGCTGTTGATCGTGGGCATCATCACACTGTTCGTCGTTCTCAGTCTGTCATTGTTTGTGGTTCGCCTCGCAACGGTGGCACTATCGATGACGGGTTTGTCGGAGCAGGCAGCATCGTTTCAGGCGCGGTCTGCCTTTACCGGGACAGGCTTCACAACCAGCGAATCCGAGCAGGTAGTGAACCATCCGGTGCGCAGGCGGGTGATCACCGCACTGATGATGCTTCAGAGCGCACGCTTCTTCGGTATTCTGATTTCGCTCATCCTCATGATCGCTGGCGCCGCCGCCGACCTTCACCAGTTGTACAACCTCGTGTGGCTCGCCGCCGCAGCTGCAGCGCTTCTTATCCTTACCTACAGCCAGAACCTTGAGAAGCTGACCAAAGCAACCATGGCGAATGCTCTTGACCGCTGGACCGACCTTCAGATCCAGGACTACGCTCGACTACTGGATCTATCAGGGGATTACATGGTCACGGAGATAAAACTCGATGAGGATGACTGGCTGGACGGAAAGCAGATCCGGGATTGCAACCTACGAAGCGAGGGACTGCTCATACTCGGCATCACACGCGATGATGGCAGCTACGTGGGTGTGCCTCGCCCGAAAACTGAGCTTCATGCCGGAGACCGTTTGGTGATCTACGGTCGCGGAGAGGCGGTAGACGACCTCTACCGCCGTGAGAAGGGACGCAGCGGGGACGCAGCGCACGAGGTCGCTGTGAGCGAACAGGACCGGCAGATGACCGAGCAGGTAAGAGCCGAGCAGGACTATGAGAGAGAGCGCAGTGCGCGGGAGGAGGAGCAGGGGAAAGACGAACCCGGGTGACACCGCGTACTCCCACGATCAGTGGGCAAAACTCAGAGGGCGCCGACTCATCGTCAGCGCCCCGAAATGGCGTCTGGCGTTTTCTGATCGTTGTACTCTCGATACTGTCTCGGTAAGACGGCGAGCCTGGCGTCCGGCTACCAACCACGTGTGGCGAGACGCTCTTCGTCCGGCATCGAACGCACGTCGAGGCCCTCCATCGCCGCTCCCTCGAGACCGCGCGAGGCGTTTGCAACCTCCGCCGGGTCTTCGTAATAGGTGGTGGCATGCACAATCGCCCTCGCCCGTGCGGGGGGATCCTCGGACTTGAAGATACCAGAGCCCACGAAAACGCTCTCCGCGCCGAGCTGCATCATAAGCGAGGCATCAGCGGGTGTTGCGATAC
>PXBW01000250.1 GCA_003566775.1 candidate division WS1 bacterium | reverse complement strand
CCCGGTGGACGCCTATCTGAATCTCCTCATCGAGGAGGACGGCCATGTCAGCGCCGTCTTCTTCTCGATGAGTGAGGAGGACATGCAGAGAGGAATCGAGCATCCGCTGGGTGCGATCGCGACCGACGGGCTTGCCTTCGCGCCGTCCGGACCCGCGCACCTCGGCAATCCGCATCCACGCTCCTACGGGACTTACCCCCGTCTGCTGGGCAGATACGTACGTGAGAAGGGCCTGCTGTCGCTGGAGGAGGCGGTGCGCAAGTGCACCTCGTGGCCCGCCGAGCGCATGGGCCTGACCGACCGTGGGCGCATCGCTCGCGGCCTGCGCGCAGACCTCGTGCTCTTCGACCATCGGCGGATCTGTGATACCGCCACCTGGGAGGAGCCGCACAGCTTCCCCCGCGGCATCGAGTTCGTGCTGGTCGGCGGAAAGATCGCGGTAGAGCAGGGGAGGCAGAACACGGAGAGATTCGGCTGCGCCCTGCGCGCCTGAAACCTCTTCATCTCCGTGACACCCACACGCCTGTCCGTGCATGATGCTCGTCACTGCACAGCACCAATCCGCTCCGCTCCCTATCGCTTCCGTTGTGGCCGGGAGAGGTCCAATGTCAATGATTCACATCGGCACAAGCGGCTACTCCTACGATGACTGGGTCGGACCCTTCTATCCGGAGGGCACCGATAAGCGCAGCTTCCTTGACTTCTACGCCCGGCATTTCACCTGTACCGAAGTGAACTACACCTATTATCGGATGCCCGACGCCCCAACGCTCGAGGCGATGTCCGCGAAGACGCCGCCCGATTTCCGCTTCGTCATCAAGGCCCACGGCGGCATGACCCACCAGCGCAACGCCACGCAGGCCGACTTCGACGATTTCATCGCGGCACTCAGTCCTCTGCGCGAACAGGGAAAGCTCCTGTGCACCCTCGCACAGTTCCCGTGGAGTTTCAAACTCAACCAGCGGAACGTTGACTACCTCAAGCACCTGCGGCTGATGCTGCCCGATCTGCCGGTGGTCATCGAGTTCCGCAACGACACATGGATGCGTGACGAAACCTTCGCATTCCTGCGCGAGGCCGACTTCGGCTTCTGCTGCGTCGATCAGCCGCGACTGAAAGGCCTGATCCCGCCCGTAACCGAGTTGACGAGCAGCATCGCCTACGTACGCTTTCACGGCCGCAATGCGAAAAAGTGGTGGCGTCACGATGAGGCGTGGGAGCGCTATGACTACCTCTACTCGCGCGAGGAACTGGCCGAGTGGGTACCGAAGACGGCGGAACTCGCGAGCGCCTCGGAGGCGACCTGCGTTTTCTTCAACAACCACTACAGTGCTCAGGCCGTGCAGAACGCGATGGAGTTCGCGGAGATGCTCGAGGATACGGGTATCGCCTGACACCGTGCAAGGAACCAACGTGCCCTGTCGCGAATGACTCTTCTGATACAGCCGAAATCCCTGCGAATGAGGCCTGATCATGCCGGACGCAACCGTCGTAATCTCGTGGATAGCCGCCTTCGTCGCTCTGTGGTGGGTGATCGACTGGCTCAGCCTGCTGCAGGAGGGGCGGCGCATGCCTCTGCGCCGGGGACCTCTGCGTGTCCTTGCAGACATTCTGCCCAAGCTGAAGCGGAACAAGACGTTCATCGTGACGCTCGTGTCTCTGTGGCTCATCGGAGCGGCGGTTGGGGCCGTGAGCGCCTATCTGATTCTCGATGGGACGCCGGTTCCGTCACCGCAGACCCCCCCGCCACGTATCGCCGGGCCGCTGACCTTCACCGACACCGTGCCGGACCTGCTTGCGGGCGAGCTTCCCGAGGCGCTCCCGCAGCTGATTCCGATTCCTCTCGGCGGGGTGGCCGCGATCGTGCTTGCCGTTCTGCTCCTCACCGGGCTCATCCGGATCATGCTGCACCCACCGCGAGAGATCGGCGATAACGCAGCGCGGGCATTGAAGGGGGCCATCGTCATACTCGGCCTTCACGTGCTGGCATCCGGGGCGCTCGTGGCCATCGGCGACGCGTATTTCCGCGAGCTTCAGAGGCCGGACGCCCCATGGTACGGCGTGTGGCTGCTGGCCCCTCGTGCGGTCATCGTCGCGGGGGTCTTCCTTGCCCCGGCCTGGGCACTGCTCTGGCGACTCGTATTCGAGATCGCCCGTGACGGCTACTGGAGCTTCAAATCCTCGCTTCGCTCGCTCAGCGCCTCCTGGGGGCCCGCTTTCGTGCTGATCGTTCTGAGCCTGCCATCAATGACGCTGCTCGATGTCAGTGTCTTCGCCGATCCAGGCCTCGATGGTGCGCTCAACGTCGTCTCCGCCGCGATCCCGGTATTGCTGCTTCTCACTCCCTGGGCTGTGGTGGATCGACAGGCGGGGCTCGCCGATGCGCTGCGGAGAAGCTGGCGCCTCTTTCGCTCGCGCCCGATCGATGTCATCACCTTCGGTCTGCGCTTTGCGCTCCTTTTCGCGGTGCTCGGCGGCGTGGTCGCGCTGTTCGAACCGGCGGTGACGGCAATGGCCCCCACGTGGTACGAGCCAATGACCGGCGTGGCGCGCAGTTTCCTTCTGCTCCTGCAGGCGCTTATCCTCGCGCGACTCTACGTGCATCTCTCCGAGGAACTCGCTGCAGATGACTCCTGCACTGACTGCAATGGAAACGCTCCACCTGCCAATGTGTGAAGCCTCTCCTCCCTCGCGTGCCGCTTGACAGCGACCTTGCGCCACCCGTACAATCTTGCTGCGATCAGATCCCCGAGAATGCCCGGAGGCATTTTCCTGTGACCTGTCCGAAGTGTCGCATCGCCATGAAGGAGCAACGCGGGATATTTCACAACAAGCGGAAATTCAAGTGCCCCAGGTGCGGCAAGGTCCGCATGAAGAGGCATAGAAAGCGCTGAAGATCGCGTCATCTCAACGCGAACTGCGCGAGACTATCGCTAAACGTCAGGACGGAATGGATGAACGACTTCAAGCAGTGCAGGGTGTGCGGAGAATCCTGGGCGGAGATCCACGACTTCGTGACGGACCTTTCCCTTCGGGTTGAGGGCTACCAGGCGTCTTTCCTCCAGCCGGCACACGGGCTGGTAATGGTCACACATACCAGGGAGCATTGCGGGAACACGCTGGCCGTCAGAGTGGATTGCCTGAAGGCTCTCTACGAAGGCCCCGAGCACCTTGCGCTACACACGGGGACGGAACCCTGCCGCGCTCTCTGCCTGCGGCACAACCTGCTGGAGGAATGTGACGCGGACTGTGAGATGGCGTGGGCCCGGATAGCCCTGCAGTGGCTGCGAAACCACCAACTGCCACCGCACATGCTCGATGACGACCGCAAGTGGGGCGAGAGAGTCCCGGACAAAGGCTGACGCGCGCAGATACGGCGTGCACACCAAGGCAACGTCCGCACCGGGAATGAACCATATCTATGAGCCAGCACTCAATCACTGTAATCGGAGCCGGCTGTGCCGGATGCGCGGCCGCCCTTACCGCCGCCCGGTGTGGACGCGAGGTGCGTCTCTTCGAGCAGCGCCCCGAGAACTCGACCTCGATTCACGAGGGGGCTCTCCCCTGCGAGCTTACAGGCTCCAACGATCTCGGAGTCGAGGACCTCGACCGTGCAACCGGTCTGCTCAAGGCCGAGCTTCAAGAGCTCTGTCCGGCGGCACTCAGGGCCGCGGATAGTTCACGCATCGGCGAGCACAGCCTGATGGTAGATCGCAGCGCGTTTGCGCTCGCGATCCTCGCCGCCATCGAGTCCTCCGAGCGCATTACGCTCATCCGCGATGAAGTGCGCAAGCTGCCCGGCGGGATCGTCGTGCTCGCCACCGGCCCGACCACCTGGTCACCGCTGGCCCGCGGACTGCATCATGCCGCGGACGCCCACTATGCCTTTTCGTGGATCGGTAGAGCGCCTCTCGTCTCCATCGACGGCATCGATCTCGATGCCGCAGAGTGGTGGCCCCCCTATCCGGGCGCGGAGCCTGCGCTTTTCCTGCCCGTCGCCGATGAGCAACTCCAGGAGTTCGCGCGGCGCCTCGCTGAAGGGGAGCGCGACAACGTGCCCGCGTTCACCGGCGAGATGATGCTCGCGGACCAGGCAGTCCCGATCGAGCGGCTCGCCGCGCATCCGGAAGAGCTTGCCGGTGCGATACTGCGCGGACCGCAGGGTCCAGATGTTCCCGAGCACGGTCCGATGCTCCGGCTTGATCCTGACGATACCGACCATGACGCCTTCCATATCCACGGCTGCCTCACCGCCCTCACCGCGGCTGCACAGTCACATGCGCTGAAGGCCCTGCCCGGCTTTGCGAGGGCGAAGATCGTCCGACCGGGCACCATCCACCGCATCCCCCGGGTACCCGGGGACGAGGCATTGCTGCCAACCCTGCAGCTTGAACGCACACCGAGAGTGCTCGTGGCAGGGACCCTGACGGGGGTGTACGGATATGCGGAGGCGCTGGCCACCGGCGCAGCGGCGGGACTGGGTGCGGCGCGCCTCGCCGGGTCCCGCAGGCCGATGCCCCCGCCACCCGAGTCGCTCATCGGAGCATTGTGTCGGTGCCTGGCAGAGCGCACTCCCAATGCTCAGGGCAGGATGATCCGGGCCAACTTCGGCATGGTCGCTGAGCCTGCCGCGGCCGAAGGTCTGTCGAAACGAGAGCGACGGGAGCGGCAGATGGAGAGCGCCATCAAAGCGGTGCGAGCCTGGTTGCGGGACGTGGTCGGAGAATCAACGCCGAACTCGCGCTCATGACACATCACAGATCATCTTACCTTCGAGGTTGAACATGCACGCCGGATGGCTGGACGGATTCCTTAGATATCTTAGCGACGTCCGACAGGTCGCGCCTGCCACGGCCGAGGCATACTCGGTGGACGTCAATCAGTTCGTGGACTTCCTCGCCGAAGAGTGGGGCGAAGACCGCGCTTACGACTGGAAGGCGGTGGACTACCGGACGATCCGCCGCTTCCTCGCCCATCTCTCCCGCGCTCATTACTCGAAGTCAACGATGGCGAGAAAGCTCGCCGCGCTGCGCTCGTTCTTCCGCTACCTCCTGCAGGAAGAGGCCGTGGATCAGAACCCCGCGGCACTCGCCCCGACCCCGAAGCAGGACCGGCATCTGCCGGAGTATCTCTATGAGGACGAGATTGAGGCGCTGCTGCAGGCGCCGGATGAGAGCGAACCGCTGGGCCAGCGCGATCGAACCATCCTCGAGATGCTCTACGCCACCGGAGTGCGTGTCAGCGAACTCGTCGCGCTCGACCTTGACGACATCGATCTCGAAGAGTTGAAGATACGGGTCATCGGCAAGGGCAATCGCGAGCGCGTCGTGCTGATGGGCGAGCGTGCCGCATCTGCGTTGCGCAGATATCTCTCCGACGGGCGGAAGCAACTGCTGCGAAACGCGCAGTCGCCCGCGGAGACCGCGCTGCTGCTCAACAACAACGGCGGCAGGCTCTCGGTCCGCGGCGTCCAGCAGCGCGTGCACAGGCATGTGCTCGAGACCGCAGCGAGCAGCAGGGTCAGCCCTCACTCCCTGAGGCATACCTTCGCAACACATATGCTCGACGGCGGCGCCGATCTGCGCTCGATCCAGGCGCTGCTCGGGCACCGCTCGCTCAGCACCGTCGGAGTATACACGCATCTAACCACCGAGCGCATGAAGCAGGTTTATCGCGACTCGCATCCGCTCGCCGATGACTCCGGGCCGGAGGAGTCCGACGACGAGGCGCGAAGGCCTTTACCGGAGGCAAAGTGATATGGCGACACGCGCAACTACAGTCGTAGTAGTCCGCCGCGACGGTAAGACCGCTATGGCCGGCGACGGTCAGGTCAGCATCGAGGACACGATCGTCAAGTCAAGTGCTCAGAAGGTGCGCACCATGCGCGATGGCGATGTCATCGCAGGGTACGCGGGCGGCGCCGCGGATGCGCTCGCGCTCTTCGAGCGCCTCGAGGAGAAGCTCGATGAGTACAACGGCAACCTTCCACGGGCCTCGCTCGAACTCGTCAAACAGTGGCGCACCGACCGGGTGCTGCGTCAACTCGAAGCCCTACTGCTGGTGGCCGACGAGGAAAACATCTTCCTCATCTCGGGTACCGGCGACGTGATCGTCCCCGATGAGGATGTCATGGCCATCGGCTCGGGCGGCGGATGCGCGACCGCCGCTGCAAAGGCCCTCCTGCGCAACACGCAGATGAGCGCGGCCGAGATCGCCGGGAAATCACTGCTGATCGCAGGAGAGATCTGCGTGTACACCAACGAGCATGTGACCGTGCTGGAGCTTCCCGACGAGGATCAGGACGACTGACTCAAGCCCGGAGGAGAGATCGACGCCCTGCGAGGTGACTGTCATGCCGCTGAAGATCGACGTGCCAACCGAGGAGATCGCCCGCTACTGTCGCGAGAATGGGATCGCGCGCCTGCGCGCCTTCGGCTCGGTGCTGCGCGATGACTTCGGCCCCGACAGCGACGTTGACCTGCTGGTGGCCTTCGAGCCGGACGCGGGGATCGGTCTGTTCGACTATGTGCGTATCAAGGACGAGCTTTCCGAACTCATCGGCCGGCAGGTGGACCTGGTGAGTGAGAAGGGTATAAGCAAGTACATCCGGGACGAGGTGTTCGCAGAGGCGGAGGTGCTCTATGTCTCGCGACGATCCGCTCGTCAGACTGAAGCACATGCGTGACGCAGCCCTCGATGCTCTCACCATGGCCGAGGGGAAGAGCCGGGAGGACCTCGACGCGGACGACCTGCTCGCTTCGGCCCTTCATTACAAGATGATCATCATCGGCGAGGCGGCATCCGCGGTCTCGCGGGAAGTGACGGACGCAGCGCCGAGCATTCCCTGGCGAGAGATCATCGGCATGAGAAACGTGATCATTCACGGCTATGATGTCGTTGATCTCGACGTCATCTGGCAGGCTGCAACACGGGATGTGCCGTCGCTTCTTGCCGAACTCGAACCGTTAATCGCACAGATTGAGGCCGAGAGGAAGCAGGAGGAAGCGTCCGGAGACACTCAGTAGAGAGCCGCCGAGTCCGCCGGAACGAAGCAAATAATCTGTCGCACAACGCTCTGACAGGAGCCAGCGAGCATGCTGAGACGAACCGAACGAGAGGTACCGGACCTTGGCAGCGAGATGACGCCACGCGAGATCGTGGGGGCGCTCAATCGTTACATCGTCGGGCAGGATGACGCCAAGCGCGCCGTAGCAATCGCCATGCGCAATCGCGTGCGGCGCCGACATGTGGCGGAGGACCTGCGGGATGAGGTCATCCCCAAGAACATCCTGATGATCGGCCCCACCGGCGTCGGCAAGACCGAGATCGCGCGGCGGCTGGCGCAGCTTGCGAAGGCCCCCTTCATCAAGGTAGAGGCCACCAAGTTCACTGAGGTCGGGTATGTTGGTCGCGACGTGGAGTCCATCGTGCGCGATCTCGTTGATATCGCCTACCGCATGGTCGAGAAGGAGCATCTCCGGACTGTGCGTCCCGAGGCCGAGCAACGCGCCAACGAGCGCCTGCTTGAGAGCCTCGCAGGCGGTGGGCCCGAACCCGAGCAACCCTCATGGCTCGCAGGTCTCGGCGGGCAGGTTGAGGAGAGCCCCGACCAGGCG
The DNA here is from genome assembly GCA_003566775.1 of candidate division WS1 bacterium. Lineage (GTDB taxonomy): Bacteria > Armatimonadota > Zipacnadia > Zipacnadales > UBA5352 > UBA5352. The sequence goes on along the minus strand of PXBW01000250.1, from coordinate 11,658 downwards.
GCCGCTCGCGCCGAACGTATGCGCAAGCAGCGCGAGCAGCACGAAAAAGTCCTCGAGTACACCCGCCGCCGCCTCGAAGCTGGTGAGCTTGAGGATGAAGAGGTGGAGATCGAGGTGGAGGACGGCGGAGGCGGTCAGAGCCTGCAGATCTTCTCTCCCCAGGGCATCGAGGAGATGGGCTTCAACATGCAGGACATGCTGGGTAACCTCTTCCCCTCCCGGACCACCAGTCGGCGCATGACCGTCGGCGAGGCCCGCGAGGTACTCATCGGCCAGGAGGCACAGCGCCTCGTCGATACCCACGCGATCGGCCGCGAGGCAATCGAGCGCGTCGAGCAGTCAGGCATCGTCTTCCTCGACGAACTGGACAAGGTCGCCGGGCGCGAGGGCTCATCCGGCCACGGACCGGACGTCTCGCGCGAGGGCGTGCAGCGCGACATCCTGCCGATCATCGAGGGCTCGACCGTGCAGACGAAGTACGGCCCCTGTGACACCTATCACATCCTGTTTATCTGCGCGGGCGCCTTCCATGTCTCGAGTCCATCAGACCTGATACCCGAACTCCAGGGGCGCCTTCCCATCCGCGTCGAACTCGACAGCCTCTCCGGCGATGACTTCCGACGCATTCTCGTCGAGCCGGAGAACTCGCTCGTGCGCCAGTACACTGAACTGCTCTCCACCGAGGGCGTTTCCATCGAGTTCACCGATGACGCGCTCGATACGTTGGCCGACACCGCGCAGGAGGTCAACGACACCACGGAGAACATCGGCGCGCGCCGCCTCTACACCCTGATGGAACGCCTCCTTGAGGAGCTTTCCTTCGAGGCTCCCGAGATCGCCGGACAGTCGATCACCGTCGATGAGGACTACGTAAACTCGCAACTGAGCGACCTCGCCGGTGACGAGGACCTCAGCCGCTACATGCTCTGAGCAGCGGCACAACCGGCGTGCAACCAGATGCCCCCGGATTAGGGCTCAGCTCACCCGGGGGCGTCCATCTGGCGCAGCGCGTCGGTGCACCGTCCGCGTCGGGGGTGAAGGTCTCACCCGATCGCCCCCGCCGATATATCTGCACCGCCGGGCCGTTACCCGTGCGGACCTCGTATTCGAGCCTCCATCCTCCCCCACCGTTCTGCAGCGCCCGGTAGAATGCGCGTCGTCGAGCGAACTCCCGCCCGATCTCACTCTCCGGCGCGGGCCGAATGCGAGTGAAGCGTCCGAACTCGAAGAAACGCGCATGGCAGATCGAGGAGGTCACCAGCCATTCGGCCTCAGTCTGGTAAAGGAAATCAACCCTGTGGTCTATGCTGACCGTTGGAAATGTCCGCAGGCCCGCGTAGATGTTACGCGTGAAATCGGTGCGCAGCCCCTCGCGCAACCCCTCAACCTCATCCTCGCAGACCAGACGCGGCACACCTGTCCAGTCCATAGCGATGACCGCCTCATCCGGCATCCGCGCGTTGATCCACTCCCGAGCAACATGCAGGCTGTCGGGCACAAGCGCCACGCGGTATCCCCACCAGAGACTGAAGACCGCGGTGCCCACGCAGGCCAGCGCCACCACGCTTGTTCCGACGCGCCGGGCGTTCCCTCCGATAGTGCTCAATCCTCCCGCAAGCAGCACCGCCGCCACCGGATAGAGCACGAAGAGATAGTGCAGTGACTGCTTGCGAGCCGGGGCGGCCATCGCAAACACCGCGACCGCCGCCACGATCAGCACCCCGAACTCCCGATTCGGCCTCCGTCTCGCCCACATCAAGCTGCCCGTCACCGCGAGCACCATCAGGGGCAGATCGGCCCCGACGAGAAGCTCAAGCTGACCGAGTAGAGGTACTCCCGTGTACCCGAGATGCCCCCGTGCCATGTGAGCGCGCTCCCAGGCGAGGCCCTCCGCGAAACTCTCGAACGCAAGGACCCACCCGGGAGTGCCCAACACAAAGCCCACGAGCGTCCCGATCGCGCCCGTGCCGATCAGCCGCAGGCCCCTCCTCCAGCCCTCGCAATGCAGTAATGCCGCCGCCACGAGCGGCGGAAAGATCGCGATCGCGCTGTACTTCGTCGAGACAGCCAGTCCCGCGAGCAAGCCCGCCACGAACGCATCCTGAGTGGGCCTGTCGCCTCGCATCATGCGCAGGGCGAAAAGCAGCGCCAGCGCCGACCACATCATCATCGCAGTATCCGGCAGTCCGTAGCCGGAGTAGTCGAGTGTGCCGAACGCCGCCGCAAAGGCTCCTGCTCCGACAATCCCCATGCGCCGGTTGCCCGGAATCTCCGTCGTCATCAGATGGACCGCCCATACGCAAACGCCCCAGCAGGCGAAGCTCACCATGCGCGCCGGCCACATCGCGAGTTCCGGGCGATAGGCCATCCATTCGGAGAAATCGTATATCGACGGCGGCAATCCTGCCGCGACCGAAAGGAGAGCGAAGAGGCCGGTTAGCGGCGCGGTCATGTAGCTGTAGAGGCTTGGATAGCGGGTGTGCCCGGGGATGATCGTTCGGTCCTGAACGAAGTCCCAGAGATTCCCGAGGATCAGGAACTCGTCGGAGAAAACCGGTCGGAGGGTGCCGAGCGCCCGTGCTGTGATCGCGAGCAGGATGGCTCCCACCAGCAGCCATTGCACCGCGCGTGGCAATCCGCATCCGGCATTCCCGGCATCGATTGAGACGTTCTTCACCGCTTGCCCCCATTTTCTTTCTCTGTTCCCGAGAATCACACGAAGCAGGATTCTTTGCCGCCACGCACAAACCTTCCATTAGGAGGGTGAACGTACCCAACGCGTCCGGATAACAACCAGCCGCAGAGGAGAGCCATATGTCTGGTATTGAAGAGCTTCCTGTCGAACAGTGCCGATGGCGTTGCGACGCCGCGATCTACGACTTCGAGACTACCGCTGAACTGCCCGAGGAAACCGATGTTATCGGTCAGCCGAGAGCCACGCACGCCCTCGAGTTCGGCGCCTCAATCACCAGCGACGGCTACAACATCTACGCGCTCGGACACCCGGGAACCGGTCGGCGTTCAATTGTGATGGATACACTCAGCGGTTACGCCGCGGATATGCCCACACCGGATGACTGGTGCTACGTGCACAACTTCGACGATCCGCGCTGCCCGCGCGCCCTCAGACTGCCCGCGGGCATGGCCCCGCAGTTCAGCGAGGATATGAAAGAGTTGATAGACGACGTAGATCGAGAGGTTACCCGTGCCTTCGAAAGCGATGAGTACCAGCAACGAAGCGAGGAGGTCGTCCGTGAGTACCGCGAGGAGCGCGGTCAGGCTCTGCAGGAACTGGAGAAGGAGGTGCAGGAAGCAGGTCTGACCATCGTACGCGGACCTGCCGGGCTGGTCGTGGCTCCGGCTAAGAACGGCGAGATGCTCAGCCCGCAGGAGTACCAGCAGCTCCCGCAGGAGCAGCGCGAGGAACTGGAGGAAAAACGCAAGCAGTTGCAGGAGAAGCTCGAGGACGTGATGAGGCGCGGGCAGCAGTTGGAGAAGGCCGCGCGTCGCGAGGTCGCCGAACTCAACGAAGAGGTGGCCGACTGGGCGATCGGCGGGCTGATCGAGGAGATCAAGGAGAAATACGCGGATGTCGATCAGGTGGCGGAGTACATCGACCAGGTCCACCAGGATATCATCGAGAACGTGGAGATCTTCCGCGAGGACATGGCTGCCGCCGAGGAAGCGCATAAGCAGGGCGGACAGCAGATGCCGGGCGGGCAGCAGATGCACTCGATGCCGGGCGCTCAGGACGGCATGCCCCACGGCCCGCAGAATCGATACGCCGTCAATGTGCTGATAAGCCACGATGAGACCGAGGGCGCCCCGGTCGTGTTCGAGACGAAGCCGACCATCGACAACCTCACCGGCGACATCGAACACCTCTCCTACATGGGCGCGCTGCTGACCGACTTCTCCATGATAAAGGACGGTGCCCTGCATCGCGCCAACGGCGGCTACCTTGTGGTGGAGGCATTCACGCTGCTGACGCGCCCCTTCGCATGGGAGGCGCTCAAGCGCGCGCTCAAATCCACTGAGGTGCGCCCCGAGACTATCCGCGAGCATCTCCGACTCATCTCCACCGTGACGCTCGAACCGGAGCCGATCCCGCTCGACGTCAGGGTGGTACTCATCGGCAATCCGATGCTCTACTATCTGCTTCATCAGCATGACGAGGAGTTCCGCAAGCTCTTCAAAGTGAAAGCCGACTTCGACGTGATTATGGACCGTGAGGATGCGGCGGTGCAAAGCTACGCGCGCTTCATCGCGGCCCTCTGCCACCGCGAGGAGCTGCCGCACTTCGCACCCGATGCCGTCGCACTGATCGCGGAGGAAGGCGCGCGCTTCGCCGGCGACCGCGACAAACTCACGACGCGCTTTCAGGAGGTAGCCGACATCGTGCGTGAAGCCGCCTACTGGTGCCGCAACGACGACGAGCAGACCGTGCGCGCGCAGCACGTGCGAAAAGCGGTGGATGACGCGATCTGGCGGTCGAATCGTATCGAGGAGCGCCTGCAGGAGTTGATCGAAGAGGGCACGCTGATGGTGGACACCGAGGGGGAGGTCGTCGGCCAGGTCAACGGCGTCGCCGTGCTCCCCTACGGCGACCACGCCTTCGGCAAGCCGACGCGCATCACCGCGCGCAGCTTTCTCGGCAAGCCCGGCGTGATCAACATCGAGCGCGAGGTGGAGATGGCCGGTCCCATCCACAACAAGGCCACCCTTATCCTCGGCGGCTTTCTCGGCGAGCGCTTCGCGACCCACCAACCGCTCAGCGCCGCGGCCACCGTCGCCTTCGAACAGGTCTACGAGGAGGTCGAGGGCGACAGCGCCGCCGCCGCCGAACTCTACGCCCTCATCTCCAGCATCGGCCGCGTACCGCTGCGCCAGAACCTTGCCGTCACCGGCTCCGTGAACCAGCACGGCATGGTGCAGGCGGTCGGTGGGATCAACGAGAAGATCGAGGGCTTCTTCCGCACCTGCCACCTCAAAGGCCTCACCGGTGACCAGGGAGTCGTCATCCCGGCAGCAAATGTGCGGCATCTGATGCTGCGCGAGGATGTGCTCCAGGCTGTCGCCGACGAACAGTTCCACATCTACGCGGTATCTACGGTTGAGGAAGTGGTCGAACTGCTCACCGGATCGGAACTCGGCGAACCCGACGAGGAGGGCAATTACCCCGAAGGCACCGTCGGCGCTGCGGTGCAAAAGCGTCTCGAGGAGATGGCCGAGCAGCAGCGACGCTATCGCTCCAACGATCGAGAGGAAGGCGAGCTTTAGCCCTCGGAATCAACGGACCGACGGTTAGTCCCGGGGGGAAGGACTTCCCGTCGGTCCAACCTCGCGTGGCATCGCCACACAAGGAAAGCTCTCTCATCTGCAGTTTACCCATGCCGTCAGGTCTCAAACCTCTTTCCCAAAAAAATTTGCGAAAGCGGTAGAATGTCCTGCTCCCCGCCTCTCATTTCGTCATCTCATTCACTGCCGCCTGCGCAGATAAAGCTTGCCCTGCTCTGCGCGGTGATCGAAGATCCGGTAGCCCAGCGCCTCGACCACCGGGCGCAGCGCCGCGCGGGTCACTCCATCGTTCACCACCGCATCGCACTCGATCACGCTGCTCTCCGGCAGCAGCACCACCTTCGGTCTTACGCGACTTCCCCGGCCCTGCACCTCGCCCACCTCCCGCCGAAACTGCGCGAGCCCCAGCTTCATGCCCGGACAGGTCTTCGGCGCGAACTCGCGGTGAAATCGAATCGCGTTGAGGCCGAGGTTGAAGCGCTCGAGCAGCGCCGCGATGGCCTGCTGCCCGGCTCTCAGCCCGCGGTAGCCTGTCGGCTCCTCGTGGTCGAAGTTCGCGATGAATGACACGCCGATGGTGTGCGCGTTGCGACCTGCCACGTGCGCGCCCGCGCGGGCGATCGGCCTGCACAGGAAGATGCTGCAGTCGGGCCCGATCATCACGTGGTAGCCGTTATCGGACCATCCTCTGACGCCGACGTGGTAACGCCTTACCCCGCGCACGGTATCGATCCCGCGGTAGTCGGCGGCACTCGGCTTCCACGTGTGATGGACAACGATCTCGTTGATCTGTCTGCTCACTCGCTGCTGCTCGATCTGCGTTCGGAACTGTGCGAGCGTGACGAGGCGTTCGGTCGCCATCGGGTTGCCTCCCGTCATTGCTGCGCGAGTTCGTCTGCCGTGGCTTGTTCTCTTTCGTTGCTCGGAGAGGCGTGCGGACGAGGGCGTCCGCACCACGGATCAGGGGCGCGTCGTTCGTTGTTCGGAGAGGCGGGACCCCGCTCCCGCCTGTGCCGTTGGTCGCTGTCGTCCGCCGTTCGGAGGGGCGCCGTGTGTCGTTACTGCCGTCACCCCTCTCCCGCCCTCGCGCCGAAGCTGCCGAAGGCGGCGACGGCGCGAAAGGGGGAGGGGTGGTCCGAGTGCCCCTGCGAGGCAGCGGGCCGAGGACCGGGAAGGGGCGCCGTTCCCGCTACCGCCCGTCCACCTCAAACACCATCGCCTCGATCTTCGCCCGGTCCACGTCCGTGTACCCGTGCTCGCGCAGCTTCGCGATCACGTAATCGCGCTTCGCCTCACCGCGGCCGGGGCCGTAGATCTGCTCGGCGGCCCGCACCAGTTCCAGCAGCAACTGCCGCAGGCGCTCGTCCTCCAGGCGACTCGCGTAGCGGCGCACCAGCCCGAAGGCCGCCGCGAACAGCACCGTCCCCACGCCCGGTAGCAGCACCTCGCGCAGCCATCCTCCGATTACCTCCATCGTCCGATCCCTCCTTAAGTGGTCGCGCCCGCCGCGTTTCACGACGGGCGCAATGGTGGTGTGACAGCGTGATCGGTCTATCTGCGACAGACCGCGATCAGCACGCCCATGTGATAGAGCGTGTACAGAAACACGAAGCAGAACAGCGCCTCGGTGAGCCACGCCCAGCCAAGCGCCATCTGCTCCGTCCCGCTGAACGCGTGCACGACCCCGTTCAGGCGCAGCAGCACCAGCAGAGCGATGCCGATCTGACACACGCCGTTGACCTTCATCCGCATCAGCGCGCGCCAGACGTAGATCGCTCCGGCGAGGAACAGCCCCTCGCAGGCCGCCGCCAGTATCTGCGCGAACAGCAGATCAGCCGGCATCATTCTCCCCTCATCTCCTTCCTCTCGTCCTCGAACGCGCTCTCGATCCGTGCCTTGAGGCTCCTCAGCGTCGTCGTTCCGCACACTGCGGCGAAGAACGCGGTCGCGAAGTCGTGGTTGACCACGTGCGCCATCGTCACGGAGACGATCAGGTTGCCGAGGAAGCCCAGGTGCAGGCGCCCCTCACTGAGGCGCGGCAGAGCCACCACCTCGTCCTCCAGCGCCACGTTCGCCAGCGCCCCGAGCACTCCCGCGAGGGTGCAGCGCAGGAACGGCCACGCCTGTTGCGCCGCCTCAATCAACTCTGCCGCCACCAGCGGCTCCGCTCCTCCCAGCTTGATCGCCTCCCATGAGAGTCGTCGAAAGTAAGTCATCCCCGGCCAGGTGGAGGGGCCGCACGTCGGGGGTATTCGCCACGCGCCTATCCCCGGGCGTCATCGGATCACCGGGAGGGGCCGCACGAGGGCAGGTTGCGAAGCAAGCTGTCCGAGGTCGGCCCACTGCGGTCGTTCTCAGATTGGCTCCCCGAACGACCTGTGGGCCGATCTCGCCGCTTCCGCTCGCTGACGCTCGCAAGGCGGCTCGTGCGGCCCCTCCATCTTCGCGGCTCTCTCAAGGAACCGCACACACCGCGCGCCTACTCGTCCCCGGCGATTCCTTCCCGGCACCATTGGAAAACGAAGTCCGCCTCGCTCGCTCCGTTGTTGGTCACGGTGAGCAGGAAGCGGTCCGCCCGCCACGTCTCGCTGATCTCCCACGTAAAGTCGACGGACTCTGAGTTCAGTTCGATCGCTCCCGGCAGTCGCAGATTCGCGTGAGTCACGTACTGCGATGCCTCACCCGCGACGGGTACATCCTCGATGGTTCCCTCGCCCGCGAGGCTCGCCCATGCGATCGGATGACACGCGCGCTGCACACCCTCCGCCGCATTGTCGATCGCCACCACCTCACCGCCGTCGTCAAGTTCAATCGTGCCGAGGTAGATCGCGTCGGTGGGGCCGCTCGCGGAAAATTGCGCAAAGACGTTCAGGCCGCCGTCGGTGGGCGCATCCGCCGCCGCTTCGAGGAAGACGTGGTTCACCGCGTCATCGACCAGGCCCGCGATCTCCCGCGTTTCGCCTGTCTCACACCAGCAGCCCGCGACGAGTCCCTGCCCCGCGCTCACGACCCCTTCGGCCTCGATGGTCCATCCCTCGAACGCGCCCGCGGTGAGCAGCCTCCTCAGCACCGATCCGAGCACGCGATCGACGGTGTCGGCGATGCGGTTGTTGTGTTCGGGTTGCACGAAGTCATCGATCACCACGTCGGTGACGAACTGGTAGTTCTCGGTAAATCCTGCCATCTGCGATCACTCCTCATGGCCCGTCGATCTTCACCTGATGCGCTCTCAGAAACCTCACCCGCCGACGCCCGCCGCGTACCTGGTGCGGTCGTATCGTCCTCGCCCGTAGAGCGCGCGCACCCGGTTCTCACCTGCGTTCCAGTCCCAGCGATTCGCGCCCGCGTGTCCGGCGGGACGCAGGGCTACCCCGCGCGGCATTCGATCGACGCTGAGACTCCCGCTGGCCTGCCCGGGCCTGATGCGACGATCAATCTCCTCGCGCAGAAGTCCGATGTCCATCTATTGCACCTCCGGATTGCTCGAATGCGTGCGTGTCGTTGTCTTTGTGGAGTGGCGGCCCCGCGCGTCCGCCCGGTCGTTCGTCGTTTGTCGTGCTGGAGGGGCCGACGGAGGCTCCAGCGTCGTCTGCTGGAGCCAAAGTCCGGCCCGGCCGTTTGCGGTTGTCGTTACCTCTCGCGAACGGCCCCCGGCGGGGGCGCCGGGGCCACAACTGCAACGGCTTACGACTCAACGGCGCGCAAAGGGGAGGGGTGGTCCGAGCGCCCCTGCGGAGCAGTGGGCCGAGGACCGGGGAGGGGCGCCGTCAGCCGTCGTCAATCCACCTCGCCCTGATCCGCGTCACTGCCATCCTTGGCGAACTCTCGCGCCGGTCGAGGCGGTGGCGCACGGCGCTGACGCGGTAGATGCTCCCATCCGCGCCCACGCTCTCCCCGCCGCGCACCGCGATCACCTGCCCGATCTGCACCTCCGGCAGCAGCGGTGTCAGCACCTCGATGTGCTCCGGGCGCTGCGAAAGCTCCGCGAAGCGATCCTGGCAGAGCCGGTTCACCAGGTCCTGCGAGATGTGACTCTCCAGCGCCTCGACGTGCATCTTCCGCCAGCCCACGTAGCGGTCGGACGCCGGGTCGTAGAGTGACGCGGGGTCGAACGCGGTCGCCGCCACCGGCCGCCCGTCGCTCCCCACGCCGGAGACCACCACGTAGTTGGCGAAGTCGCGCATCGCCGAGAGGCTCAGGCGCGGGCGGCGGATGCGCAGCACCTCGCCCTCGGCCTCCGGGTCGGGCGCCTCCGAGCCGCGCGTGTGAAGCTCCCAGTCGATCGCGGTCGGACACGCTCCATCCGCGCCACCGTCGTGCCCCGTCACGTGCGCCGCAGTGCGATGCTGTCGGCAGTAGCGGCAGGCCTTCACGAAGCGCCCCTCCGCTTCGAAGAACAGCCCCGCGTTGTAATCGAAGGCCGCGACCTGTTCGAGGAACTCCAGCCACGAGCGCCCCGGTTCGGGGTACCACAGAGGTCGCTCCGGCTGCCCGGCGCTGAGCTTCGTGCCGGTCGGTTCGAGAAGCTGCTCGGAGCGATCGAAGCCGCAGCGATCGAGCACCCAGTGGAAGACGTCCTCCACCTGCCAGCCGTCGAAGTTCGGACAGCGCCCGTCCGCCTTCTCGTCGCGCAGGCGCACGGTCGGGTCGAGCAGCGTCAGCGCAAGCTCGCTCCTCCCGCCCTGCTCGGTCAGCGGCGGCGGCTCCACGATGTACCCCGACAGCGCCGGGTGCAGCCGCGTGGTGTCATCGGACAGTTCCCAGCCGAGACTGACGTTCACGCGCCGATGCTCCTCGATCTGCGTGTAATCCCCGCGCTGGTTGTCGATCTCAAGCTCGCACAGCCCCGCGCGCAGGCGGTCGGGATGGTCGCTCTCGATGGCGATCGCGTCCTCCGCCACCTCGGTCGCGGTCGGCTCCCCGTTGTCGATGACCTCCGCGTACTGCCCGATCTGCACGCTGTAAAGCTCCGGCGACACGCAGGTGGTGAAGTCCACCGGCTCCTCGGTCTCCGGGTCGGTGCCGACGCTCTCCTGCTGATGCACCCACGGCTCGATGATCGCCCGCCACGCCCGCTGGGTCGGCGCGAGGTCCGTGCGCTCGGCGGTGGTGTCGAGCGCCGTGGCCTGTCGCAGCACGTTCTCGTGATTGTCCACCACCGGCCGCCGCTGCAGTTGCAGGATCGGCTCCCCGGCGCTGTCCTGAGTGTCATATCCAGCGTCGATGTCCGCGCTGTCGATGGTGGCGGTCGCCATGCGGATCGGGAACATCGAGAACATCCACTGGCCGCCGACGTGGGTCAGGCGCAGCTTCCCCTCGGGGATGCGCAGCAGGTGTCCGGGCTGCTCGTAGATCCAGACGTCCTCGGCGAAGCCGTCGGTGGACATGACGATGCGGTGGCGCAGGCAGGCGACCCAGAGGAAGAGGCGCTGCCCCGCGCCGAAGCCCTCGAGCGTCGGGATCGTCACGCTGCGCTCGGTCTCCGAGACGCGCTGCCAGCCGTCGGGCGAGTTGTACATCAGAAAGATCGGCCCCGCGTAGGGCAGCACCAGCGCCCAGTTCTCGCGCCCGGCGATGCCGAAGCGAATCTCCGTGCATGGCGGTTGCTTGATCCAGTCATGTTCGGGCGCCGGTTCCGCGCGGTAGAGCGAGATGCAGAACACGGGGTTGCAGGGCAGGTCGAAGCGGCTCTGCACGCCAGTCATCCGGTCCGGGGTCCCGTCCGACTGATAGAGCTTCACTTCGTTGGGCAGGCCGATCTCCTTCAGTGCCTGCCAGGTGCCCGCGAGCGGGTCGAAGTGCCCCATGCCGATCTGCTGCGAGTGATCGAGGAAGGGACGGGCGATGACGGTGTTGAGCCGCTCGCGCGCGACGACCATCGCCGCGCTGTGGACTGCCTCGCCGCCCAGACCCGGTTGCCCCTGCCAGTCCACGTGGTTGGAGCGCGCGCGCCCGCTCTGCAGCATCTCCGCGAGCAGATCGGCCCGCGCGAATCCGTCGTACTTCACCTGGTGACGCTGCCCCGGATCGTGCATCTCGACTGATGCGACGGGTGACACTCGCGTTGCCATCGTTCCACTCCTCACATGCAGGCGGCGGGCCCCGGAATGCTCCGAAGCCCGCCGCTCGATTGCTGTTGTTGCGGGGCGACAATCCGCGCCCCGCCGATCGTTCGTCGTTCAGGAGGGGCGCGCTTCCCTGCGCGCCCGGTCGTCTGTCGTGTCGTTCTTGAGCGGCGGGGCTTCAGCCGCGCCGCGTCGTTGTCGTTCGCGAACGGCGCACGGACAGGAGTGTCCGTGCCACCGAAGAAGGTTGTGCCGTTGTGCAGGCGCGGACCTACGCGTCCGCCTGGTCGTTTGT
>PXBW01000152.1 GCA_003566775.1 candidate division WS1 bacterium | reverse complement strand
TGCGGTGCCTGCGGTCGATGTTTCATCTGCTATCACCTCAACCACAGCTTACACAGACCATCACCCAATACCTCTTAATCTCACCGACCTTTCCCACTTTTTTCAGCAGTCAGATCATCGCCATACTGGCGGCGATCCTGTTCCCTGTCTTCGCTCGCGCCCGTGACCGGGCCCGCCAGGCCACCTGTAACAGCAACCTGCGGCAACTCGGTCTGGCCGTGATGATGTATGTCCAGGATTACGATGAGTCCTTCCCGCGCTTCTACTTCGGTTCATCGGATGCCAGAGCATTCGGTTACTACGATGCGATCTACCCCTACGTTATGAACGATGGCTTGTGGATCTGTCCCAGCGGACACTGGTCCTACAGCGGAGACTGGCGCGGTCAGTTCCCCTCGGGCTACGGTCCCTACATGAGAGGCTTGCGTTCAAGCTACGCCGCAGTGCGCGGAGGGCGAGCGGTGCGCAATCCGCCCTTCACCATGAGCACACCGACCGCGATGGCCGAGGTCGAGCGGCCCTCGGAAACGATAATGATCTTCGAGTCACGTTCACGCCAGCCCTTCTGGACGTATGACCTGGGCTTCAATCCGGATGGAACTCCCTCAGATGCTGTGATGAACGACGACGGAACACTTTACCAGCCGGACCTTGGCCGCACCGCCCATCCCATATACCGCCACAATCAGATGATGAATGTCGCCTACTGCGACGGCCATGTAAAGGCCACCGGACGCATTACCGACCTCGGCGCATTCGATGTGCACGGCGTCGTCAACCCGAACGAGTAAGAGTTGCGGAAAGATCGTTGCAGCGCAAAGCCCCCCGGATCACTCGCGATCCGAGGGGCTTCTCTGTTGCGGACAGGTCCTCACGCGGAGAGTGACGGGAGATCGTCGAGGATCGAGCGCTCCCAGATTACGAAGCGTTCGGTGTCCGTGCCTCCCTCCTCGACCACACGCTTGAGATTCGCCATCCGTTCGCGGATGCGCGGCAACATCTCCACCTGCGTGGTCTGACTGAGCCAGGCATCGGCCTTGCGCGTTGCCCATGGAGTGACATCAAGCTCCACCGACGGCCCGAGACCCTCGTGCCCGGCGTAGATGAACACCAGCGGCACCGCGTAAGGTTCACCGTGGTCGGCGAGCACGTTCTCGGCGGCCTGCCATACAATCTCATCGGTCATCGCATTGACCGCGACGTGATCGCTGTTCCGATCATTCGGCCCCATGGTGAACAGCGCGTCCGGGCGGTGCCTGCGAAGCTGCTCGATCAGCAGCCGCGTCAGCCGCCACTCGTGCCGCACCCCCTGGTCGGGCCAGTCGAGGAACACGCGCTCGGAGATGCCGAGTATCTCGTCACAGGCGGCGGCCTCCTCTCTCCTGCGCCCGGCGATATCGTCGGCCCACTCCGCGCGGCAGTATCCGGCGTCACCGCGCGAGATCGTGACCACCACCACCTCGCTCCCGGCATCGGCGTGGGCGGCGATCGTCCCGCCCATGGAGATCTCGTCATCGGGGTGCGCGCCCCAGACCATTATTCGGTTGTAGGTGTGCATGATAGTGTCCTCCACTTCCTGCGTGGTTTGCTGACAACTCATTCTCCATGAGATACCTCCGGCCCTTGCCGGAAGGGCGAAAGCCCTCCATTTCGCGAATCATGCCTCGGTACCTTCGGTCGCGTTGATGGCACGCTGCCCATTCTCCCGGACAGGCAGGCAGCCTTGCCTCGCCTTCTCCTGTATTATCAAATCCACAGTGCTCGCGATCCCGGCGACAGTTGCCGCCATTGTCAGGACCGAAGCGGAGGCTATCTGCGACCGACGCGGTTCAAGCATGCTTCGCTCTTCCAGGCTGAGGATACAGTCTCTGACCTCGCGAAAAAACCTTACAGATCGGGGAGGATTCTGCCTTTGGATGATGAACAGCAAGACAGTTGCCCGGATATGAGACGTCTCGAAGGCGGCGCCGGGCGGTTCACGCCGCCGGAGAGGATGCGCATTCACATTGTCGGATACCGAGAATAACGGGAACAATCGCTCCCGGGACATGCTTGTCCCGTTCAACCTGCGGACCTACCGCATCGGCATTGCCAACGGCATCGCGGCCTACACCGGCTCACGCCTCGCCGACATCAATACCATCGTCCCGTTGCTGATCCACCGACTCTCGCACAGAGCGTGGATAGTCGGCCTGGTGCTGGGGCTGCGCAACATCGCGCGCATACTGGTGGAGGTTGCGTCTGCGCGGACCCTGGATGCCCGCGACTACAAGAAGCGCACATACATTTTCGCTGCAATGGGACGTGGCTTTAGCTACGTGCTGGTCGCGGCAACTCTCTGGTTCTCCGAGATAATCCCGACCCAGATCGTGCTCCTGGCGGTGATCCTCGGAGTGGTGGGATACGCGGCGGCGCTGGGGCCTGCCTCTCTCGCGTTCAATGATATCCTCGCCAAATCGGTGCCGACCACAAGGCGCGGCAGCCTTCAGATGTTCCGCAAGCTCGGCGCGCTTGTGCTGATTTTCGCCGGGGTTACGCCGTTCGTCTCCTGGATGATCGGACCGAGGAGTCCGCTTGATTTTCCCCATAACTACGCCGCTCTCTTCGGAGTTGCCGTGATCTTCTACGGCACCTCGTGGGTGCTTTTTGCGCAGGTACGAGAGCCCCGCTCTCGCTCAAGCAAGCGCAAACTCACGTGGAACGAGCACATCAATCGGGGCGTCGAACTGTTCCGCAATGACTCCTGTTACCGCCGGGTGCTGCGCATCAGGCTTCTTATCGGCATTGCCTCGATGATCCGGCCCTTCCTGATCGTCTTTGCAACCGAAATCTGGGAACTCCCGGACGAGGTTGCGGCTACTTTCATCGCCGTTCAGGTGGCGGCGGAGTTCATCGGTTCGGTCATAGCCGGGCGGATCTCCGACCACGTCGGGAATCGCTGCGCGATACTGCTGATGATCGTCTCGCTGATTATCTGCTCCGGTGCCGCCGTAACGGCCGGAAGCGCGATGTGGGACGTTCCCCTGACACTGGTAGTCTGGGAGACCAACCTTCAGATCATTATCCTCGGCCTGGCATTCATCGGCTCAGGCTTCTACCTTGCGAGCCTGAGCATAGGGTTCACCAACTACCTGATGGACATCGCTCCCGATGAGAAACGTCCCTCATACATCGGGTTCAGTACTGCGTTCACGGTCCCACTCTCCTTTGCGCCATTGCTTTTCGGCTGGTCGGCGGACGTGTTCGGCTATCTGCCCATCTTCATCGCCGCATTGGTTCTCTCTCTGGGCTCGCTCTATCTCTTTCTCCAGCTACCCGAGCCGCGTGATGACCTCGATGACGAAGAGCTTGAGGAGTTCAGACAGTCACCGGTGGCGAAGGAGCCTGCAGACAGTTCCGAGTGACTCCTGTCCCAACCGCCATGATTGACACGCCACGGGGAGGGCCGATGACGGCCCTCCCCGTGGCAGAAGCCGAGCCTGATTCCCCGCCAGCGTGGACTTACTCGCCACCGTCGGCGACGGCCTCGGTCATCAGCAGTGTGGCATTATCGTGTGTCTGTGCCAGTGAGCATGGCAGCTTCGCCGTCACGGGGCCATGCAGCAGGCCCCGAATCACCGCCGGGTGCCACGGACGATAGGCGTAGATGCGAAGCTCTCGCGCGCTCAGACACTCCTTCATTCCTATCGTGACTGCTGTCCGCGGGACTGCCTTCCTGTCGCCGCCGACCTTGATCGAGGCGACGGCGCGTGTCTCCCGGGCGATCCGAACGATCCGGGTCGGTAGTTCCGCGAATTCATCAGCGGACATCTCCTCACCCGGCTCCGGTGGTTCATTGAACGCGATGTGCCCGTTGATACCGATACCCGCGTAGCAGATATCGACTCCACCGAGTTCATCTATCAACCGCGGCAGCTTCTGCAGATCATCCGGGTCGGGGAAGACCACCTGCTCCTCGGGCGGCGCAAGATCATCGTCCAGCAGATCGAGGAAATTGCGCTGCATGTATCCGCGAAAGCTGAACGGATGGTCAAGCGGCACCAGATCGCCGTCTTCGGTGAGGTAATCGTCCATGTTGATGCACCAGACGTTCCGCAGACTGATATCATCGACGTTGCAGATCCTCGCCAGACGCGGATACTGCCCGACGGGACCGATCGGCAGAATCAACACTGTCGGCTTGCCGAGTGCCTCGTTCTCGCGCAGCTTGTTGATCGTTGTGCGCGCAATGTCGTGAAAGAGATCCTCCTCTGTCTCAAGGATCTCTGCGCCAACCGGTGATCCATCACCGAGCTTATCGGCGGGGATCTTCGCGACGTCCTGCATTGCCTTTCGTCCTCTCCAGATATGTGCTGATGCGACTGCGTGGGCGCATACAGGGGGGGTAGACGACACGCAAACGACGGACGGAAAGCGACCGGGAAGGCCGCTTGCCTGCGGGCGATGTGCAGATCGAGTTTCCCCCTAAGATCTGCGCATCGCCAGCGCTCCGGTCCTGATCAGGAGCACGCCCATCGTGGTAAGGGCCACCGCGCTGAGCAGTAGCATCCAGACAGGCGCATGAACCGGCTCGGGAAGGAGGATCACCGCATCGAGATCAGCCAGAGAGCCGGGCCAGTCGATAATCGCTCTGATCGAAGCGTAGCGGAACACGATCCAGCCCCCCAGTGAAAAAGCGAATGTGCCGGCCTGCTGCAGTCCATTGCGTCCTGCGATGATTCCGATGATCAGCAGCACCAGCCCCAGCGAGGCCTGACGTGTCTGTTCCAGTGTTCGAATACGCGGCGGCATCTGCT
>PXBW01000367.1 GCA_003566775.1 candidate division WS1 bacterium | reverse complement strand
TGTAGTCAACTGTCTCACATTCGAAAGGCACGAAGTCTGGCGCGCGCTCTCACGCGCTCGGGCGAAGACCGGAAACAGGATTGCCGCGAGGATGGCAATAATCGCGATCCCCACCAGCAATTCAATCAGCGTAAATCCACGTCGAACATCGAGCATCGTACGACCTCCTCGTCAGGCTATCGTCTAACGGGCCGTAAGCCCGGTGAAACCATGGGCGTAGTCGAAATCCCATACTGCAATGCTATAGAACCAGTTCAGGCCCAGCCATGCTCTGTTCGAGCACGGTGGGCCTGACCCATTAGTAGCGTCGTCTCGGTCGCTTCGATGGACGGTACAACGCCCTTCTGTGTAGGTCTTCTCTGGCGCGAACCAATAGCTGTATGTCTGGTAAGCTTAACATATCGTACGATAACTTGTCCAGGTGGAATTGCGACGAAATCCGCGTATTTCTCTGCAGACACCAGAGATGTGACCAATTCTCCTTGTGCACGCCCATCGGAGGTGTCCTATCCTGCAGCCTGCAAAGCTCCCCCGGCCTCGGCTACCGGGATCGTGCGCCAGGCCCCGCAACGAAAGCGGGCAGGGAGGTGATTGGCCTCCCTGCCCATCGCTGAGGCAATCCACTAAGACGGGGCTGCAAGCGGAGTCCCGTTATTGTGGTTGAGTGTCTCAGTGGAGCAGCAGCCGCATCACGGGTTGAAGGTCACACCCGGAATGTCGTAGTGCTGTCTTGACTCCATGGCTTCGGGATCGGGGACATTGGCCCACTTTGCGTGACCGTCGGCGAAGGCGATATTGGCTCCGCCATTGTGGCGCGGGGCGGGGTGAGTACGGTCATAGTGTCGGTTGTAGAAGGTGTAGGGCATCCCGGAGGTTCCCTCGAACATGTCGGTGTCGATGATGACGCCGAGAGCACTGGGGTGGGTGATATCCGCAAGCATCCTCGGTGGAGGTGAGTTGTGGTAACAGAGGTGGCGGTTATATCCATAGCGGATACCACTGGATGTCGGGTTTCCCGCCCATCCGTATCGCGGCGCGGACGGGCACGTGAATATCTCTACATTGTTGACGTAAGGGTAGAGCGCCATATACCAGTACATCCTGTCGCTGAGATCGCCATTGGGGTACTGGATCGTGGAAGTCTCGACCCTGTTTGCCCGGTGCGGGAATGCTTCGTCATAGTCCTGCAGGTACATCATCAGCGCTGTCCCCAACTGCCTGACATTTGAGAGGCAGCTTGTCTGCCGAGCGCTCTCGCGCGCTCGGGCGAAGACCGGAAACAGGATTGCAGCGAGGATCGCGATGATCGCGATCACCACCAGTAACTCAATCAAGGTAAATCCACGTCGAACATCGAGCATCGTACGACCTCCTAATGAGGCTGTTTTTTGACGGGCCGCAAGCCCGGTGAAACCTGGAAGCGAGTTGCCCCGATCCGAGAATCAGTTCAGGCCCACCCATGCTCCGCTGGAGCACGGTGGGCCTACCTGTCAGCCGCGTTGACTCGGTCGCTTCGATGGACAGAAGAACGCCCTTCTCGTGGGGCCTTCTTTACGCTTGTGCCTCTTGGTCTGTGTCTCAAATCCGAGACCATTCACCTGTAATACGCCTCTACGGAAGTTGTCATCATCGTACATTCGCACAGTTTGTCTGTCAAGCCGGTTCCGGCGAGGTGAGGATGGTTAAGCGAGCGGACCTGTGCCGGCGTACTTGGCCGATGGCGCGATGCATTGCGCAACAGCCCCTGCGGCTGTGAGTCGCAAGAGTATTTCGCTCTGAGAGAGCATGTTTCCGGCAGGACGGCGGGCGGGGGTGAGGGCCCGCACCCCCGCCCCCCCTGCGATCGAGGCATTAGAAACAGGCTAAACGCCCGGTTCATGCGTCAGCGCAACCTGAACACATTGATGTCCATGACCTGCGGTGTGGACTTGGCATGACCATCCGCGTAGATCATGTTCATCTGTCCGCTGTGCCGGTACTTCATTGAACCAACTCGGACACCGCAGTCGCGCATCTGCATCGGACTGTCATCCTCGTTGAAGCCAATGGACGACTTATGGCCTATATAATAGGTCCTGGTCTCGAAGATCAATGAAGTCTCTGTCGGTCGCGAGAACTCAGCGAGTCTGGTACCGGTGGATGTTGAGAACGGCGCCGGGTTGATTCTGTCGTCGCCGCTAAGCTGTCTTGCTATGCTGTAGCTGCCGAGCATCACCTGGCGGAAGACGCCGGTGCCGGACGGGAACAGCTCGCGGTACTTCGTGTAGGTGTATTCGCCGCTCGGGCAAATGTGAACCTGCTCGTTCATGATGTAAGGATGCACCAGGTCGTAGTGGGCGAAGGCGAATCCACGGGGCTGCCCACTTCCGCCTGGAAAGTGCACGACCCAGTAGGGTGGAAGTCGTTCGTCATAATCCTGCGCGTACATCATCATAGCCGTGCCGATCTGTCTCATGTTGCTGAGGCAAGCCGTCTGGCGCGCCCTGTCGCGCGCCCTTGCGAAGACTGGGAACAGAATTGCCGCCAGGATCGCGATGATTGCGATCACCACCAGCAATTCAATCAGCGTGAAGCCGAGTCGTGTGCTCTGCATCTTCACGTCCTCCTCCTGAGCAGTCTATGGTTGTACGGGCCGTGAGCCCGGTGAGACCTGCAAGCGAGTTGCCCCGATCCGAGAA
Organism: candidate division WS1 bacterium; assembly: GCA_003566775.1. Classification (GTDB taxonomy): domain Bacteria; phylum Armatimonadota; class Zipacnadia; order Zipacnadales; family UBA5352; genus UBA5352. The sequence continues at coordinate 2,120 of PXBW01000367.1, read as the reverse complement.
TCAGTTCAGGCCCATCCATGCTCTGTTCGAGCACGGTGGGCCTGACTTATCGGGCGCGTCGGATCGATCGCTCGATGGACTGACTGCACATCGTCGCCCCCTGCACGTGCATCTACCGGCTGGTCTGTGAAGGTATCCTCGAGGCCCTGCCCCGAAGGTGCCTCAGACTGGATCCGGCCTGTAGCGGACGTCTCCTGCCGATGAGCTCACCGAACTATATGTTGAGTCTGTCGAAGTCCGTGATTCTGGGTTCTGACCTGACATGACCATCGCAGTGGAGAATGTTCATCTGCTGGGAGTGGCGGTACATGATCTGACCCACGCGCCCGTCATCGCCCATCCCGCCAATCGGTTCAAAGGTGTCGTTGCAGAAACCGTATCTGTCTGGATAGCCCAGGTTGGTCGTGCGAGCTTCGAGCATCAGTATTGTCTCTGCGGGGCGGATGATCTCCGCCAGGGCCGCTGGAGCGAAGTCTCGTCCTCCCATCGGAGTGGGTCCGAGGCCACGACCGGCGTAGGCCCGCACAGCGTTGTAGCTGGTCCGCACATGCGACATCCAGAAGCCTTCGCCCTCGGGAAGGTTGAGGTGCCGGTTATGCCAGTTGCTGCTGTAGGAACCCGAGGGGCAGACGAATAGCTGCTCGTTCATTGTGTAGGGCTCGAGCAGATCGTAGTCGCCGCGCACGCGGAAACCTCCCGGTCGCATCTCCCACGGTGGCATAGTTTCGTCGTAGTCCTGACAGTACATCAGAATGGCGGTACCGATCTGCCTGAGGTTACTCATGCAGGACGCCTGGCGCGCCCGGTCGCGTGCCCTTGCGAAGACCGGGAACAGAATTGCCGCCAGGATCGCGATTATCGCGATCACCACCAGCAACTCGATCAGCGTAAAGCCTTTTCTTCTGCTCTGCATCGTCACGTCCTCCACCGATCAGATTATGGTGACACGGGCGATAAGCCCGGCGAGACCTGTGGTTACGGTCGCAAGCCAACTGCAATGATTCGAGAATCAGTTCAGGCCCACCCATGCTCTGTTCGAGCACGGTGGGCCTGACTTATTCGCCGCGTTGAGTCGATTGCTTCGAGGGACAGCGCATCGTCCTTCTCCGAAGGCTTTCTTCTGGCTCGCGCGAACTACTACTAGTTCTTTGCTGGCCTAATGCCATTCGACATCCTGTTGGGATAGACCTTCCACGACTCCACCAGTTTTCTCGGCAGCACAAGAAAGATCTGATCAAACTGGACCGCCTGGTGCGTACCTTCATCGGCTCCAGTCCGAATGGCTGTTGCGGTATTCCACACGGCTCCCCATCGATTCTCTATCGCCAAAGCGCGGCGTGCTCAGGGGCCTTGTGCCGCTCCCCAGGGCGTCGCACGGCTTGATTACCTCACAAACGGATCAAGGGTCATCAGTTGCGGGCTCGTCCGCACATGACCGTCGCAGAACAGCAGATTCATCTGAAGGCTGTGCCGGTAGTGAGCGCGGGCGACACGGCCGTCGTCACCCATCGTCATGGGCGTTCCGTCTTCGTTGAAGCCGAAGCGCTCCACCCCTGAGCCCAGGTAGGGGTTGGTTGACTCCATCATCATGATCGTTTCTGCAGGCCGAGGGATCTCTGCCAGGGAACGTACCGTCGAGGTGGACGTCCAAACCCCTCCGCCGAAATCGGAGAAATACGGGGTCGAGTAGCTCAGGTCAATTGTTCGTCCGTAGAAGCCGGTCGCGTTGGGCAGATTCCCGCGATTCCATGAGAACGACTCATGCCCTGATGGACACACGTAGATGTCCACGTTCTGAGTATACGGTCCTGCGGCGTCGAAGAAGCCCAGGTAGCGGGCACTTGAGTCGCCTCCGTAGTCCAGACGGAATCGGGGCAGGGTCTCATCGTAGTCCTGGGCGTACATCATGATGGCGAGGCCAATCTGCCTCATATTGCTCTGACAACTCGCCTGGCGCGCCCGGTCGCGCGCCCTTGCGAAGACGGGGAACAGAATCGCCGCCAGGATCGCGATGATCTGACTGCTGAACAATCGCGCAGTTCTCTCCGCTGGCGAGATGTGGCCGGTTTTTTTGCTGTCTCAAGGACCACGATCGCGAACCTGTGCGCCCTCGATCCGCC
>PXBW01000003.1 GCA_003566775.1 candidate division WS1 bacterium | reverse complement strand
CTTCCTGGCCAGCGCGACGCCCTTCGGTGTGGGCCTGCTCGCGGTGCAACTGTTCTGGCCGGAGGAGACCGGGATCGCCCCACCTGTGATCGCGATCGTAGCCCTGATCCTCGCTCCGCTGGGTGCCTGGATGTTTCACAACCGTCTCGCGCTGGCGGGTAATCAGGTGATGCGCGAGCGACTGCGCAGGCGCATCGAAGGTGAGGGGCACAGCTTCCCCGAGGGTGTGGAGCCGGTGTTCGTCGGCTTCTCGCCCGGTGAGGAGGCCCTCATATGGGATGGCGACACGGACCGTGACATCGGTTTTCTCGCCGCCTGGGGCGATGCTCTGGTATATTACGGAGATGACTTCTCCTGGTACCTGCCTCGCGAGCGCATCGATATCCTCGAACCGATAGAGCCAGTTTCCGGGGTCAGCAGGGTACTGGTAAGGTGGCACGCGCCCCGCGAGAGTAATCGTGCTTTTACTATCGCCTCGCGAGAGGCTCGCGATCTGCGAGGAGCCGCCCGAGCGACCCATGAACTCTTGCAACAGCTTTACGCCTGGGTTTCGCGTCCGGCCGAGACGACTGAGCAGGCTCCTCGTCTGGGCATGCCGCCAACGGATCTCTCTGGAGGCAGGCCGATGGGCGCCAGTCCTGGTGGATCGTGTGCGGGGATACTGGCGATTCTCGCCGCAACTGTGGTTGGCACCTGGCATGTGAGTGCGCCGTTTGTCGAGCGGGGCCTCTATGTTCAAGCGATCCTCGCTACAGGGGGCATCTTCGTGCTCGGCTTCAATCTGACCAATTTCGTGCTGCGACTGATACACTGGGCCGAGGAGACCGATCGCGCCGACGCCGCTACGCAGTGAGCCTCCCGCGGGGCGATCTGATCGTCGGGCGTATCGGTCATATGGGTTTCACTGCGATCAGCATATCATGACGCGATTACCCGGTGAATCGACGGGAGGAAGACGGTTGCGACCGGCGTATCTGCGCGTCGACCTCGACGCAATACGGGGCAACATTTCCGCAATCAAGCAATTGATTGGATCCGCGACCTCAATCGCTCCGGTCGTGAAGGCGAATGCCTACGGCCACGGCGCGGTCCAGGTCGCCCGCGCGTGCATTGAGGCGGACGCAGAGATGCTCTGTGTGGCCATTCCTGATGAGGGCGTCAATCTGCGCGAGGCGGGCATAGACACTCCAATCCTGGTACTCGGTCCGCCGGACCGGGACGACTTGCAGCCCTATTTCGATCACAACCTGGTCGCAACGGTCAGTGACACGTGTCACGCGGCCATGCTGGCAGAATCCGCACGCTCCTGTGGCAGAAACGCTTCAATCCATGTGAAACTGGACACCGGCATGGGGCGTCACGGGGCCACGCCAGATGTTGTCGCGGAGCTTGCTCAGATGGTCGCTGAAGAGCCTCTGCTGCGGGTGGAGGGGGTATTCTCGCACCTCGCCGACGGCTGTGACCGTGATGGGACATGGAACCACCATCAACTCCGCCAGTTCCGCGCTATGGTACCGGAGTTCGGCCCCCTGGCGGGCGATCCGCTTCTGCATATTGCGGCCAGCGTGGGGATCGTGAGGATGGAAGAGTCGCATTTCGACATGGTGCGCCCTGGAACACTGCTTTACGGAGTGAACTCGGGCTATGATGAAGAGTTGATGCCGGAGGGAATACGCCCCGCCCTCTCGCTGATCTGTCGTGTCGCCACCATCAAGCGGATCGCGGCCGGGCAGCCGGTCGGCTATGGGTGTACCTGGCGCGCTCCACGAGACAGTCAGATCGCGGTGCTGCCGCTCGGGTACGCCGACGGATACGCGCGTGCCTTATCCAACGAAGCCGACGTCCTGATCGGTGGCAGGCGATGTCCGGTAGTCGGTCGCGTGTCGATGGATGCGATTACGGTGGACGTGACCGACCTCGACTCAGTTGCGGTCGGAGACGAGACTGTGTTGATCGGCGCGCAGGGTGAAGAGCGAGTAACCGTCGAGGAGCTTGCGGAGCGGTCGCAAAGCATCGTTGAGGAGACGCTGGCGCGGCTTACATGCAGGTTGCCGCGGATCTACATTGGTCGGAGGGATGATTGATGGGTCGGGCGGAACAAGCGGTGACCGTGCAGGTGCCCGCGACAACGGCGAATCTCGGGCCGGGTTACGACTGCCTTGGTCTCGCGCTGGGATTGCATAATGAGGTCAGGCTTGAGCGGGCGGATAGACTCACCGTCGAGGTGAATGGAGAGGGCTCGGAAGAACTGCCTCATGACTCGACGCACCTCGTGCTTCGCGCGGCTCGGGCCGCGGCCGACGCGGTGGGGGAGAGCCTGCCGCCGCTGCGGCTTCGGCAGATCAATCGCATCCCGCTGGCCCGCGGCCTCGGCTCAAGCTCGGCCGCCATCGTCGGCGGGGTGCTGGCCGTGAGCGAACTGCTCGACCTCGGCCTCAGCGAGCGGCAGATGGTGGATATCGCCACCGCGGTCGAGGGGCACCCGGACAACGTCGCGCCCGCGTTGCTGGGCGGCCTGACGGTCTGTTGCACCGTGGGACATGAGGTGCTGGTCGAGCGACTTGAAGTCGCCGGGGGACTCTCATGCGTGGTCGCGGTGCCCGACTTCGAGGTGGCGACCAACGATGCCCGGCGCGCCCTGCCGGAGAACATTCCCCACGCCGACGCGGTGTTTAATCTCTGCCGCGTGGGGCTGATCGTTGCGGCTCTCGTCTCCGGCGATTTTGCTGTGCTGAGTGAGGCCACGCGGGATCGACTTCACCAGCCGTATCGCGCGCGACTTGTGCCCGGGATGGAAGAGGCGATCGCTGCCGCGCTGGAGGCGGGAGCGCACGGAGCGGCTCTGAGTGGCTCGGGACCCACGATCGCGGCATTCATCTCCGATGGAGGGGAGGATGTCGGCCCGGCGATGGTGAATGCTTTTCGCCGCGCGCGTGTCACGGCACGGGCGCATGAGTTTCCGCTGTCGGCGGCGGGGGCGCGAGTTATCGTGTAGGGCCCCGCTGTTCTGTCCGCACTCGACGTGGTGCGCGGATGAGTGACCAAACAGGCAGGGATGCCGCACCGTGAACGATACACAGCACAGAGCCTGCAATTCGCAGTTGCGACTATGGTTGAAACGGAGTGATCCTGGTGAGTGAAGTGACCGCCGATAAGGTAGCACAGGCCGTCGAGGCGCGCGCTGAGGAGGCGCGTGGCTGGCTGATGGACACGATTGAGTTTGAGAGCGTTCAGGGCAATGAGCAGGGCGTGCAGCAGTATATGAAAGAACTGCTCGACAGCCTCGGGATGAATGCCGAGTACCGTGAGATCCCTGATGACATCTTTGATGATCCCGAGTACTCGCATAATGAGAACGAGATGTCCTACGAGGGTCGGCACAACGTAGTCGCCACACTCGAGGGCAGTGGCGGCGGACGCAGCATGATCCTGCAATCACACACCGACGTAATCCCCGGCGCCGACTGGAAGGAAGCCTTCGATCCACGCTTCGACGGCGAGTACGTTATCGGGCGCGGCGCAATGGACGCCAAGGGCCAAGTCGTCATGCAGACGCTCGCGATCGCCGCTGTGATGGACCTCGGGGTCGAGCTTCAGGGCGACATCGAGCAGCAGGTGGTCATCGAGGAGGAGGTTGGCGGAAACGGAGCGCTGGCGCTGATCCGGCAGGGCTGCACCGCCGACGGCGTGCTCGTCGGCGAGGGCTCATCGCTAAACGTCTTCCCCGCCAACCGGGGCGCGCTGTGGTTCAAGGCGAAGACCTTCGGCACCCCGAAGCACATGGGCCGCCGCCATGAGGCCGAGAACGCGATCGAGCACATGATGGAAGCGATCCAGCAGATGCTCAAGTACGAGAAGAAGCTGATCGCCGAGAGCGCCAACTACCCGCTCTTCGAGCGCTACGAGGCTCCCGTGCAGCTTTGCCTGGGGATCATCAACGCCGAGGGCTGGCCAAGCATGGTAGCGGGCGAGTGCGTCATGGAGGGAGGCGTCGGCTTCCTCCCCAACAAGTCCATGGATCAGGTCAAGCAGGAACTGTGGGACGCGGTCATGGAGACCGATGACGAGTGGCTGAAGGAACACTTCGAACTGACCTACGACAAGCTGCACAACGATTCGTACGAGATCCCCGGCGACCACCCGCTGCCGGTGACCTATCACCAGGCCGTCACGAACTTCGAGCCATCCTCGGAGATATTCGGCTGGAACGTCTCCTGCGACGCGCGGCTATATAACCGCCTCGCGGATCTGCCGACGATAGTCTTCGGGGCGGCAGACATCGACCAGGCCCACTCGGATGATGAGAAGGTCTCGATGACCGAACTGCTCAACGGTGCGAAGGGTATCGCGCTGGGCCTCATCGACTGGTGCGGATAACGACAGCAACGCGCCGGGACGGTATGAGCAATTGCGCGGGAGTGCCGGGATATTCTGCCGCCTACGTGCGCCCTGACCATTGCGGGCGTCGGTGCGGAACTTACTGCTCGAGGTACACTCCGCCGGGTCGGTGGCGCGAAGGTATTCGCCGACGAACGGCGAACACTAAGGTTGTGACGGCACGCAGGCAAATCATCCCCGGCGTGGCGCCGGGGATGCCATACATCAAACAGAGATCTGGGAGGAATTCACGTGGCACAGGCACGGATAGGCGTTATCGGTCTCGGTGAGTTCGGGATTCAGCATCTTCGATGCTTTCGGCAGATGGGATACTGGGGCGAGGCGCAACTCGTCGCAGCATGCGACAATAACGAGGAACTGCTCGAAGAGCGTATGGCCGAGTTCGACTTCAACGGTTACACCGACTACGAGGAGATGCTCGACAACGAGGATCTTGACGGCATCACCGTCGTGACCCCTGATTACCTGCATAAGATGTTCGTAGTTGCGGCCGCCGAGCGCGGCATACATGTTCTGAGCGAGAAGCCTCTGGACGTGAGCATGGAGGGCTGCCGCGAGATGATCGAGGCGGCGGAGAGCAACAACGTGCTGCTGCAGGTGGACTTTCACAAGCGCTTCGATGAGTACCACATCGCGATGCGCCAGAAGATCGAGGCGGGCGACCTCGGTGAGATCGAGTATGGTTACGCGCACATGGAGGATCGCATCGAGGTCCCGCGTGACTGGTGGCCGGAAGCCGCTGAGAAGAGTTCTCCAGGCTGGTTCCTCGGCATTCACTTCTATGACCTTGCGCGTTTCCTCATGGGTGGGGCAAACGGCACACGCGTCTGGGCTACCGGCGTGAAGAAGAAGCTCACGAGCCTCGGCGTTGACGCCTGGGACAGTATCTCCGCGAAGGTAGAATTCGACAACGGCGCTACGATCATGTTCGACTCCTCGTGGATCCTGCCCGATACCTTCGAGGCTATCGTCAACCAGGGCATCCGCATGGTCGGCACGGACGGTCTGCTTGAGTGCGACTCGCAGGACCGCGGCACCATCACCTGCAACTACGACGAGGGTATGGCGACCCACAACAAGAGCTTCCTGCGCGAGCGCTACGACAAGCAGGGCCGGCAGATCTTCGAGGGCTACGGAATGGACTCGATCGCCGACTTTGCGCGCAACGTCAACGTACTGCTTGACGGCGGCACGGTGGACGATCTCGGCGAGTACCCGGATGGCTACGACGGCCTTGAGGCCACCCGGATCGGTGTGGGTGTGCATCAGAGCGTTGAGACAGGGGACCTTGTCGATCTGACCGAACTCTGAACTTCGCCGGTGCTTCGAATGGTTCAGGCGGCGGCCATGCGAATCCGGCCGCCGCCTGGTATCCGTGCAGTTAATCCACGGGACGGAAGCGAATAACCGCGACGGTTACGAGCGCGGATGTGCCTCATCATAAACGCGTCGCAGGTCCTCGGTGGACACATGCGTGTAAATCTCGGTGGTAGCGAGGTTGGCGTGTCCAAGCATCTCCTGAATCGCTCGCAGGTTCGCACCACCGGAGAGCAGGTGGGTGGCGAATGAGTGTCGCAGCGTGTGCGGCGAGGTGTCCTCCGGCAGCCCCGCGAGGCGCACGTATTCCTTCAACATAGCCCAGAATCCACCGCGGCTGAACGGCCTGCCGAGGCGTGTGAGGAAGATTGCGTCCTCGTCTGGATATCTCTCGAACTCCGGCCGTGCCTCGTCGATATATCGCCTCACAAGATGCACCGCCAGTGGGGCCACCGGTATGATGCGTTCCTTTGAGCCCTTCCCAATCGTGCGCACAAGGTCCTCACGCAGGTTCAGTTCGTGCATTCTCAGCCCCACCAGTTCAGACACCCGCAGTCCGGCGGCGTAGAGCAGGGCGATCATCGCCGCATCGCGCAGTCCCGTGGGCTCCGAACGATCGGGCATCTCCAGCAGGCGCTGGCACTGTTCGACACTGAGCACCTGCGGAAGACGCTGCGCATGAACGGGGCGATCAATCTCAGCGGAGGGATCGCTGTCTGTCTTCCCCTCAACCAGCAGAAACCTGTAAAGACCCCGAACCGAGGAGAGCTTGCGCGAAACAGTGGTACGGGCCAGACCCCGGTCGCGCTGGAGATGGCTGACGAAGGCAACGATCTCCTGGCGGGAGGCGTCGACGAACTCGTTGATCCCGCGCCCGCGCAGGAACTCGGACAGATCGCGCAGATCGGCACAGTAAGCCTCAACCGTATTGCCCGCAAGCCCTCGATCCACGCGCAGGTAGTCCGCAAACTCGTCGATGGTGTCACGCATCTGCGTCGCCGACGACATCCTCTGCCTCCGCGGCCATCTCTATGGCCCGGCGCTCGGCTTCGAGAAGCTCTCGGTCGGGGCGGCCCTGTTTGATCTCCCGCACAAAGGTCCGCGATCTCTCGAGGTCATAGAGCGTGGTCACGAGAAAGCCGTTACTTGCTGCGTCAAGCACGCACATCGCGCAGGAAAGGCGGCCACTGACCTCTTCACTTGCATCAAAACGAACCAGGGCCATCCGCTGGAGATGGCCTCGTGCCCGCCGGCGCAAGTCTGCGATGGAGCTATCCACCTCGCGCGCATGATCCGCGAGGCCGGAGACCCTCGCGTGTTCGGCCTCAAAGTACTCGAGTAGCTGGCGCAGCGCGTCCTGATCGCGACCATCGCACAGGGCTTTGGCCACATTTGAGGCAGTGGGCGAGTCAAAGCGCAGATCGGATAACTGCCGGTACAGGAGCACAACGGCAAGTGCGAGGCCGATCAGCAGTAACGCCATCACAATAAAGGCGACTGTCAGCGCTGTGGTACTCATAACTGGGGCACTTCACCCCCGGAATGCGATGGTATCAGTCTTTGATTCTACGCGCCGCGCGACGCTCGAGGGTCACGATAGTATTGTCCGCCACCTCAAGGTCGAATGTGTCCTCACGCACCTTTCGGACCGTGCCGTGAATCCCTCCGACGGTGACTATTCTGTCGCCTGGTGTGAGACTCTCTATCACGTTCAGATGCTCCGCCTGCTTCTGCTTCGTCGGACGGATGACCACCAGCCAGAATATGATAGTGAGCGCGACCAGCATGGCTGCGCCGGGCAGAATCTGACGGAGTGTCTCCCATTCCATTATTCTCTTCCCTTCGATAACGCAGGTAATGCACCTGCGGTACATCGCGACGGACATTGGTGGTTGACACGATTCACGGGCTGATAACGGCCTTGACCACCCCGTCGCGTCGTTCGTGTACGAATGTCATCACCTCGGGAGCTTCATCAAGATCGAAGTGATGCGTAACCAGCGGCTCCACCCGCACCCGGTTGGTGGCGACCAGTGAGATCGCGGGCGGATAGCAGTTCACATAGCGAAACAGTCCCCGCACATCAAGCTCGCGATTGATGATTTCGTACAGCGGTATCTCCGGATGCTGCTCTGCGGGCATTCCCACGAGTTGCACGGTCCCGCCGTCTCTTACGACACGCATCGCCATCTGCAGGGTGGGCACCGCTCCTGCGCATTCGAACGCCACGTCCACCCCACGGCCGCCGGTAAGCTCCATGACTGTGTCCGCGGCGTCGCTCTCGGAGGCGTCGATGACATCTGTGGCCCCAAAGTGTCCGGCAAGCTCGAGTCTTCCATCCTCGAGATCGCTTACAATGATACGCGTGGCCCCCTCGGCGCTCGCTGCCTGCAGTGTGAGCAGTCCTATCGGCCCCGCGCCAAGCACTGCGACGCAGTCTCCGGCCTCGACGCCACCGCGCTTGGCCGCCCATAGTCCCACCGCAAGCGGTTCGATCATCGCGCCCTCGTCAAATGACACCGAATCAGGTAGCTTGAAAAGAAAGTCCGACGGCCATGCGAGGTACTCGCAAAAGGCGCCATGCACGGGAGGCGCGGCGAGGAAGACCACATCGGAACATACATTGTACCTGCCTGACTTGCAGAACTCGCAGCGCCTGCAGGTGTATCCCGGCTCGATAGCCACACGATCTCCAGGCTGCAGACCGCAGCTTTCATCCAGGACCTTCACCACATCGCCCGCGGCCTCGTGTCCCATGATCGTGGGTGTGTTCAGGCGGTACTTGCCGATAACCCCCCGCTCGAAAAAATGCACATCAGATCCGCAGACACCGACCGAGCGCACGCGCACCAGCACATCACGCTCGGTTGAGATCTCAGGCTTCGGAACTTGCTCCACCCGCATATCGTGCACGTCGTGAAGTACCGCGGCTTTCATTGTCTCAGACATGACATATCTCCTTCAGTGACCGTGAAGACGGTGGAGCTTACGAATATGGCTGCAGTTCGGGCCCGCAGCCCCTGAGACAGGTATTCGTTCTCCGGTCTCAATAGCTCTGCCTGCTATGTGTTCGTCGCAGAGGGCCTTCGTCCCTTCATAGCAGAGCAACCTGCGGATCGATGGCGTCTTTCGGCCTCCGTACATGTTTGGAGCCGGACATTTTTCGTGTCCGGCCCGGTGCGTCTGAGGCCTCGCCTTCTGTCTGTTCCTCAGGAGCCGACCAGATGTGGTGCGAAAGGTTCCAGGTAGTAACGCCATTCCGGGTTCTTTACCGCCGCCGCGAAGGTCGCGAAACTCAGGTAGGGAATGAACTTGGGCCTGCGAGGACGGCGAATAAGCCGAAGACCCGCCTCACGAGGCGTGCGGTTGCCCTTCTTGTTATTACATCGATCGCAGCATGCAACGAGGTTCTCCCAGCTTGAGGTGCCCCCGCGCGTGGCCGGTATGACGTGGTCTATGGTAAGATTCTTGCCCCGCCTGCCGCAGTACTGACACGTATGACGATCACGCGCGAGGAGATTCTGGCGCGAGAGCTTCAGCTTTGGGAGCGGACGATCGACCTGGTACGCGAGTTTGACTACCGTGGGCATCTTCATCTCCATGCTTGGAGATCGCAGAATGCGGGAGTCCTCTTCGACGACAATGGCCTTTCCCACGTAGACCATGGAAACCGCCCGCTGCCAGCCACAGACGGTGAGGGGTTCGTAGTTTCTGTTAAGCACCAACACTTGCTCACTCATCTGGCTCATTCAGCCCCTGTCGGCCCCGCACCACGCGTTTCGCCACAAAAAAGCCCGCTGCGTTGTCGCAGCAGGCCGTGGAGATCAGTTATCGAAGTTTGCAGTTAAACCTGGAGTACGAGGCCGTATCCGGAATCCCGGAACGATCTCGTCGATGGCCCACCGCTTTGCAACGCAATGCTGTTTGTGCAAGTTCACTCTCCACGGTTCACTAAACGCATCAGGGATCGCGTCATGCGATCGCTGCATACGCGCGAGTTTCATCTTTATGTTACAGGACCGACGAGGCCGATGTCAAACAAGCCTTGTGCTGTTGATCCTGTTTCGCATCACGGAAACGCACCCGGCCGAGGTGGCCATATGCAGATAACCTGACCCGATAGAAACGGCGGTCATGGGGTGAGATGCAAACTTGACATCATCGGCTTTGACGCGTTAGTCTCACTCCTGTCGATATACGATCGAAGCATCGTCGGCGTGGGGCAGGGCAGATGGCAGTCATCGAGACAACAGGTCTCACAAAGCGTTTCGGTGGACAGGACACGCCTGCCGTCCTCGACGGCATAGACCTGAGCATAGATGCAGGCGAAGTATTCGGCTATCTCGGTCCCAACGGTGCGGGGAAGACGACGACGATTCGCATGCTCCTTGGCCTTATGCGCCCGAGTGAGGGGCAGGTGCGCGTTTTCGGCGAGGATCCGGCAGCCGACGATGCGCTGCGCGCCCGTCTCGGCGTGCTTCTCGAGAACAGCGGCCTCGACGATCGGATGACGGCATTCGAGAGTCTCCACTACCATGCCAGGCTCTACGGTCTTCCAAATCCCGGAACAAAGATCGATGATCTTCTCGACTTCGTCGGCCTGAGAGATCATCGTAACTCGCGAGTTGGAACCTTTTCCACCGGCATGAAGCGCAAGCTTGGGTTGGCCCGCTCGATTGTTCACGATCCGGAGATACTCTTTCTTGACGAGCCATCCGCGGGGCTTGATCCAGAGGCCCAGTTGATGGTGCGTGAGTTGCTGCAGGAACTGGCCGTGACAAAGAACATGACCGTCTTTCTGAACTCCCACCACCTTGACGAGGTGGAGCGACTATGTACACGCATAGCAATACTCCATCGTGGTCGGCTTCGCGCGGATGATACGGTCGCGAATCTGTGTGGCGGGGCCCGAGAGAGGCGTGTGCAAGTGCGCCTGAGCACGCAAGAACAGGCGTTGCGCGCTGTGAAGGCGCTCGACGCACTCGGTCTGAGTGGAGAACTGCAGGAGGATGGGGCGACGATGCTCGCAGCCTGTAATGGCAGAAGCACACCGGAGATCGTCGAACTGCTCGTCCGGGAGGGTCTGGGCATCGAAGCGGTTACGCGTCCGATTCGGTCCATCGAAGAGGTTTACTTCGAGATCATACGGGATGAGGCGGCGGACGCATGAGCGCGGTTGACCAGGTTATAACAGTGACCTGCAAGGAGATCCGCGAGATCGTAACCAATCGTGGTCTCGCGTTCTCGGGCATCTTCTTCGCGGGCTGGTTCAGTGTGATGACCGGCCTCGGTATCGCCGACGGCGATATAGCCGGCCGTGCTCAGCTTGACAACTCCCTATTCTACATGGGTGCGCTTATCGGTCTCTTCGTCGGCTACATATACTCCGGTCAGACCTATCTGCGAGAGAAGCAGAGCGGAATCGTTGAGACATTGCTCTGTGCGCCGATCTCATTGCGCAGACTGTGGATCGGCAAGGCCATCGGGGTCGCGGTGCCTTCCACGATGCTCTCATGGCTCTCCGCACTAAGCATCATACTGATCGCGAACCACCGCGTTGGCGGAGAAATGATGCCAAGCGCTCAGGTGAGTGTGTATATTCTAGCTGTGCTTCCCATATTCATCGTGGCCGCGATTGCGCTGATCGGCTTCGGACAGTTAATGCTTGGCATGCGCGAGAATATGATCGTGAATATGGCTACAATCATGATCCTGTTTGGGGCCCTTGCTGCTACACGTCTGATTGTGGAGGAAGCGGATTTCGTCACGTGGGGCGCCGTCGGGGGAATTGCCACGGCCTCTGTGATCCTGCTGCTTCTGATCTCCTTCCTCGGACGTTACCTCTCGCGCGAACGCATTGTGCGAACCATCTCCTGATCCTCTCTGGAACAATTCTACATAATCCCCCGTTTTTGAGACGAGAACAGACCGGCCGGTCGCTTAGTGCTGGGCATTCCGTGTCGCATGCCGCGTCTTCGTGGGAGGTGTGGGGCGATTCACAGACACGGTTCTTTGTGATATTATGAGCCTGCGTCGGACGCTTTCGACTGATATACGGCGTCCGTCGCTGCTATTTGCGTGTTTCCGACTCAGCGAGAGAGTGGTGCGTTCGTGACAACTGAGATCGATGCGCTCACTGAACAGATAAGACACAGGCGCGTCTTCATAGATCGTATTCGCGAGGAGATCTGTGGGGTCATCGTCGGGCAACAACCGATGATACACCATCTGCTGGTGGCGCTTCTCGCGGACGGACATGTGCTCGTCGAGGGCGTGCCGGGGCTCGCGAAGACTCTGGCGGTGCGCACCCTCGCACAGACGCTCAACACGGCCTTTCAGCGCATTCAGTTCACCCCCGATCTGCTTCCCGCAGACATCATCGGCACGATGGTCTATGATGAGAGGGATCGGACCTTCCACCCGAAGAAGGGGCCGGTTTTCTCCAACCTTATGCTCGCCGATGAGATCAACCGCGCACCGGCGAAAGTACAAAGCGCGCTGCTGGAGGCGATGCAGGAGCGTCAGGTAACCATCGGCGAGGAGACGTTCCATCTCGATGAACCGTTCATGGTGCTCGCCACTCAGAATCCGATCGAGCAGGAGGGAACCTATCCGCTCCCGGAGGCCCAGGTCGATCGCTTCATGCTCAAGCTGAAGATTCCCTACCCCGGTGGCGAGGAGGAGCTTCAGATACTTCAGCGCTGGACTACCGGCATAGTACCCGTAGCACGCCCCGTTGCCTCAGTAGAAGAACTCGAAGCGGCCCGTGAACTGATGCTAAGGCTCTACATCGATGAGCGGGTGCAGAGGTATATCGTCAGGCTTGTCTGCGCAACGCGGGAACCGCGGACCTACCGGCTTGAGCGCCTGGAGCATCTGATTGATTACGGTGCATCGCCGCGGGCCACGATCTATCTAACCCTCGCAGCGAAGGCGAACGCATTCCTCGAGGGGCGCGGTTACGTCACCCCCGACGACGTCATGGCGATCGGGATGGAGGTACTTCGGCACAGGGTCATCGTCAGTTATGAGGCCGAGGCAGAGGACGTGGCCTCCGAGAACATAATCAGAACGATCTTCGATCATGTGGAGGTACCGTAGAGGTGACCGAGGAGCGCCCACTAATCGAAGATGATGAGGCCGTGGCGCTGACCCGGCAGCTTCTCGGACAGGTGCGCAGGCTGGAGATTCGGGCGCGGCACCTTGCCGAGGATCTGTTCGCGGGCAGCTACCGTTCGGTCTTCAAAGGTGCGGGAATCGAGTTCTCCGAGGTGCGCCGTTACTCACCAGGTGATCCCGTCGGCAACATCGACTGGAATGTTACCGCCAGAGCGGGCTATCCGCACGTCAAGGAGCACGTTGACGAGAGACAACTTACGGTGCTGCTCGCGGTCGATGTCAGCAGTTCGGTCGAGTTCGGCAGTCTTGACAGACGGAAGCAGGACGTGGCCGCCGAGGTTGCCGGTTTACTCGCATTCTCGGCGATCCGGAATAATGACATGGTCGGGTTGATGACGTTCACGGATGAAGTGGAGATGTACATTCCTCCCGAGAAGGGCCGCCGTCAGGGCCTGCGACTGCTGCGGGAGATGCTCCATCACGAGCCGCGCAGCCGTGGCACCAACATCGCGGAAGCATTGAAGTTTGTCACTCGCGTGCTCACTCGCCGTGCCATCGTCTTTCTCCTCTCGGACTTCCATGACAGCGGCTATATGAAGCCGCTGTCAGTGGCAGCAAAGCGCCATGACGTAATCGCGGTGCGGTTGATAGATCCTTGCGAGCGAGAGCTTCCCCGCGTCGGGCTGCTCGAACTGGTCGATGCTGAGGATGGATCTCATCTGCTGCTGGATACCTCATCCGACCAGTTCGGCGCTATGTTGCAGGGTCGCCTCTCCTCCCGGCGAGTCAATGAGCGGGAGGAGATGACGCGGCGCGGTGTTGACGTGATCGATGTGCCGACCGACGGCACAGCGGTCGATCCGCTGGTGCGCTTCTTCGACCTGCGGAGGAGGCGACTGCGATGAGGAATCTGCGCTTTACTCCGGCGATGATGGTGATCCTCGCGGCCGCGCTCTGCATCCCCGGGGATGCAGCCCCCCCGCCTGAGGTGAGTATCTCAGTAGATCCAACGGAAGTAACGGTCGGCGATATCTTCGTCGTCACGATAACGATTGACGTGACCGACGGCATTGAACTGGATCTGCCGCTCGATGAGGCGCATCTCGGTGCCGCCGAGATAAGGGCGGTACAGCGGTTTGACGAGTCGCGGCCCAATGAGGGTGACCGGGTCACGGTACTTTACGACGGGACCCTGTGGGAGGTGGGGGAGAAGGGGATAGTCGGGCCTCCGGGGACATGGCGCCCGGCGGAAGGGGAACCGCGGGAGTTGGAGCGGCCGACTGCGGCAGTCACTGTGCGTAGCGTGCTCCCTTCCGGCGCCGATGACATACGCCCCCTGCGCGAGCCACGCGAGATACCCCTGCGGGCCTGGCATTATCTACTGGCTGCACTTCCGGTGCTCCTGCTGCTTGCCCTCATCGGTGGCGTGCTTCTGTGGCGTCGTCGGAGAATCACCGATCCGGCGGACAGTGAGGCGGCCGTGGCGCTCACGCCAGTTGAAGAAGCATTGAACGCACTTCATCAACTTGAGGACGAGGATCTCGTCGGGCAGAATATGCTCAAGGAGCATTACGTGGAACTGAGTCAGATACTGCGCCGGTACATCGAACGGCGCTGGCGTCTTTCCGCTCTGGAAGAGACCACCCGCATGCTCTCCGAGAGCATGCGCGGCTGTGGGCGAATCAGCGAAGACAGCTACAGACATATCACCGAGGTTCTCAGCCGGGCGGACCTCGCGAAGTTTGCGAAGCACCGGCCCGAAGACGCTCGGGCACGGAAGGATATTGACCAGGTGCGAAGGATCGTGACGAGGACGGGATTGCGAGAGGAGGCGCAGGAGCAGGTGGAGACCGAGCCTGACTCCGAGCAGGCACTCGCCTCCTGACACACTCATGAGCTTTGCGGCACCATGGTGGTTGCTACTTCTGCCTTTGCTGCCCGTGATCGGCTGGTTTCTGCGCCGACCCGGTGACAGTGACAGCGGGGCGATTACCTATCCGAGAGTGCTTGCGCTGCCTCCGACACAGACCCCGCGCCAGAGGGTGGCGGTGGGACTGCCGTGGATGACGATCATTGCGCTGGCGCTGCTGATCCTGGCGATGGCACGACCGCAGCGGCTGGAAGCCGTCGGCACAAGGACCTCTGAGGGCATCGATATCGTACTCGCACTGGACATCTCCGGTAGCATGAGGGCTACCGATCTCGGTTCTCGCAACAGGTTCGAGGTCGCGCGAGACGTGATGCGAGACTTCATCGCACGCAGTAGTGGCGATCGTCTTGCACTGGTGATCTTCGCGGGACAGGCGTTCACCCAGTGCCCGCTGACCACCGATCATACGATGGTCAGCCGGCTGCTTGAGAAAGTCGAGATGGGCATGGTGGATGATGGCACTGCGATCGGAATGGCCATCGCCACCGCGGCGGCTCGCCTCGAGCAATCGGAGGCAGAGAGCCGGATAATCATCCTGCTGACGGATGGTGTTAACAACACGGGGGCGATCGATCCTACTACGGCTGCGAAGCTGGCAGGAGCGCTGGGTATAAGGATCTACACGGTAGGGGTGGGCAATCCCGGAGGATCTCGCATTCCGGCGGATGATCCGATGTTCGGAAGAGGGCACGCGAGGGAGCCAGAAGGTCGATTCCATCTGATGGAGTTTGATGAAGAGGAGTTGCGACGCATCGCGGCGCTGAGCGGAGGGGAATACTTCAGCGCGGCAGATCCGGATGCACTGGAGCAGATCTACGAGCATATTCGCACACTGGAGAAGAGTGACGTAGAGATGACGGAGTACCGGCGGTACGAGGAGCTTGCAGGAGCATTGATCCTTCCCGCCATCGCCCTGATTGCACTGCAGGTGCTCCTGTCATGCACATGGTTGAGGAAGATTCCTTAGGTTATGCATCAGTATCTGCGCTGGGAGAATCCCGCCGCCCTGAATCTCCTGTGGCTGCTGCCATTGGCGATAGGACTCTATGTGTACGCTGCGAGGGCACGTCGGCGAGCATTACAGGCGATCGCAACGTCCTCAGCGCTTGAGCGCATCGCGCCTTCGGCTATTCGGCGGAAGCGACGCCTTCGTGCCGCTCTGATCACCGCGGGACTGGGGCTTCTGGTCATTGCCGCTGCACGCCCTCAGTTTGGTACCACTGTTAAGCGCGTAGAGCAACGTGGAGTGGACGTTATCTTCGCGGTTGATGTAAGTGACTCAATGCTTGCCAGAGATGTGAGTCCCGATCGGCTCGCAGCGGCGCGCAGGACCTTGAGTGGCATCGTCGGACGGATGAGGGGAGATCGTGTCGGGATCGTCGCCTTCGCGGGGGATGCGTTGATATACTGCCCGCTTACAACCGACTATGAAGCCGTGCGGATCTTCACTGATGCGCTCGACACGAAAACCGTCGGTACGCCGGGCACGGCCATCGCCAGCGCGATCGAGGTGGCGCACGAGGCCTTTGAGGCTGCAGAACACCTGCATCGTCATCTCGTCATACTGACGGACGGTGAGGATCACGGTGGCGGAGCGGAAACTGCGACCCGTCAGGCTGCCGAGGACGGCATCACGATTCACGTGGTGTCTATCGGCGGAACCGAGGGAGAGCCGATTCCTGAGATCGGCCTCGACGGCACGATCACCGGACACAGGAGAGGACCGGACGGCGATATCGCCCTGAGCAGACCGGATCACGATATGGCTCGCGAGTTGGCTGAGATCGGCGGCGGGACCTTCGCAACGGTCTCCGGAGAAGGGCTACCAGTTGAGCAAATCGTTGCTGCGTTGCACAGAGAAGAGGGACGACTGGTCGGAACATGGCAGTTCCAGCATTACGAGGAGCGCTATCAGCTTCCTCTGGCAGCGGCTATCCTTCTAATAGCAGCCGCGGCAATCATCGGCGATCGAGGGAGGCAGCACGCGTGAATCGCTCCATGAGAGTCCGTCAATGGCTCATGCTGCTTCTCCTCGGGACACCTCTTATTGTCGGTTTTCTCTGGCCCGGCACCGTCGAATGGCTTTGCACGCGGGGAGTCAGGCAATACCGCAACATGGACTTCAACCGGGCTAAGCGCAGCTTCGAGCGGGCGCTCGAGCGCGATCCTGACAATCCCACCATCATGCACAATCGCGCTATGGCGCTTCATCAGGAGGGACGCCTGGAGGAGGCCGCCGAAGGCTTTCGTGCAGCCGCAAAGGCCGCCGATGACGACCTCGCCGCAGACGCCTGGTACGGTCTCGGTAACACCCTGTTTCGGGCCGGGGAGTTCGCAGGGGCGATTGATGCGTACCGCGAGGCGCTGAGGATCGATCCGTCGGATCCTGAGGCGAAATTCAACCTTGAGATCGCCTGGCAGCAAATGCGAGAGCAGCAGCAACCGGACGTGGATGATGATGCGGACGATGGTGAGGCCGAGGATGACGAGACAACTCCACCGGAGCCGGATGAGACTGCCTCGGATGATCCCGAGGACCCCGAGGAGCGGCGCGAGGAATCACCCGAGCCCCATGAGGAGACACCTGAGGCTGAGGAACCGAGCGAGCCTGAAGTGGTTGACGAGGAGGAGTTCACTGCTGAAGACGCTCGGCGCCTGCTGCGTGCTTTGACTGCTGAGGATGCGGAGATACAGAGGACCGTGCGACCGCAGCAGGAGCGGCGCCTACCCCGGGAGGGGGAGAAGGACTGGTGAGATCCCTCCTGCGCAGTATATTGGTCATCGGCACGTTGTTCGCTCTCTCGCGGTCTGCCGCGGTGGCGGTGGACATTGATGCGTCGTTGAACCGCGATACAGTCGGCGTGGAGGAGATCGCGGAGCTTACCATCGCGGTAACCGGCAGGGTGGCCGGCGTCGGACGTCCGGAGATTCCGACAGTCGATTACCTCAGCGTGGTCTCCTCATCGTCACAGAAGAGTATCGAATTGATAGATGGGGAGATGCGTTCCACCACCACGTACACGTTCGGAATCCGGGCGTCACGCGAGGGGGTCTACGAGATCCCACGGATAGAGGTAAGGGTCGATGATACAGTAATGCAGACCCGGGCGCTCACGCTAAACGTCATCGACCGATCGGATACTGGACCGCCCTCAGACAGAGTTGTGCCCGAAGTCCCCGAGGCTGAGATGCCTGAGATCGGAGAGCAGGCCCGCGAGGAGCGCGCGGACATCGAAGCGACCACCGAGGTTGATGATCCGAACCCATGGGTGGGGCAGCAGGTGACTTTGACACTGACCTTCATGCAATCGCACCGGACGCCCATGGTCGGTAACGCGGAGTACGCGCCCCCCAGCACAGAGGGCCTCATAGCTGAGGCGCTCCCTGATGAACCTCAGCGCACGGTTCATATCGACGGAGTTCCTTACGAGGTGTCGACCAGAAAGACGGCCCTGATGGCGCCTGCACCCGGAGAATACACTATCGGCCCCGCAGATATCACTTTCCGGCGCAGTTACATGCAGGGTCAGGAGCACATCAGAACCGACCCCATTACCTTGAGGGTGCGGCCTTTACCCGACCGAGGTCGACCGGAAGAGTTCAGTGGCATCGTTGGACGGCTGGATGCACGGATGTCGGCCCCATCTGAGAAGGTCAGAGCGGGAGAGGCCCTGTCTCTGCGCCTGACAGTCACCGGTGTCGGTGATCTGCGGCAGCTCGAAGCACCTCGCGTGACCACGGATGGGAATGCACGCGTCGATGTCGGTGCGGTCGAGCGTGAGATATCCCCGCAGAGAACTCAGAGCAGTTATCTGATTGGCGGAAGAGTGCAGTTCGATTATCTTCTTGTGCCGCGCGAAGCGGGGCCGCTGCGTGTGATGCCCGCGGTACTGCATTACTTCGATCCCGCGACCGGCCGGTACGAGAGGACGCAGACCGCTGAGATACTGATCGACGTTCAGCCCGGCGATCCCGGTCAACTTGCCGCCGAGGATCAGGAGGCGGATCTGCGGTACATCAAGGAGGACGGTGGTGGGCTGCGAGCACGCGATCCGGTCACCGGAAGCACCTGGTTCTGGGCGATGCAGATTCTTCCCCTTGTTGGGCTGGCGTGGGCGGCGCGGCGGCGTGCAGAGTTGCTTCGAAGGGAGCGCGATCCAGCGTACCGGCGTCGCGTTGAGGCGCTCGAGGAGGCAAATGCGCGCTTGCGTGAGGCCGCCCGTGTGGGAGAGGCGGTGGAGGTGTTCCGCCGGGCTGACGAGGCGCTGGCTGGATACATCGCGGCAAAGACCGGTGTCTCCGAGGCGGCGATCTCGCCGAATCGCGCGCGGGAACTGCTTGTACAGGCAGGAGCCGCTGACGATCTTGCTCAGCGGTCGTCAGACCTGTTGATCAGTCTGCGCGCGGGTGCGTACGCCCCAGGGACGGGGGAGGAGATCGCTCCGCTGGACGTTCCAGGTCGCGTGCGCGCTCTTTTGGGCGAGCTTGAGGGAGCGCTGAGATGAGGCTGACCCTCGCGCTGATGACCACGATTGTCGGCCTTATCGCCTCACCGTGCT
>PXBW01000040.1 GCA_003566775.1 candidate division WS1 bacterium | reverse complement strand
TGATGGCCCTCGGGGCCGCCGATGACGAGCGTCTCGCCGAGCAGTGGGGACATGAGGTAGGGCTTGAGGGGCGGCGGCTCGGGGTGGATGTGACGTGGAGCCCGGTGCTGGATGTGAACACGAATCCGGACAATCCGATCATCAACGTTCGCGCCTTCGGCGAGGATCCCGAGCAGGTCGGTCGGCTGGGCGCGGCCATGACGCGGGGGTTCAGGCGCTCGGGAATGCATCCCTGTGCCAAGCACTGGCCGGGGCATGGCGATGTGTCGGTTGATAGCCACATATCGCTGCCGACGGTGGAGAAGTCGCGGGAGGAGCTTGAGGAGATAGATTGGCTTCCCTATCGGATGGCGCGTAAGGCGGGGCTCGAGAGCGTCATGACCGCCCACCTGCTGCTGCCGGAGATCGATCCGGAGAATCCTGCTACCGTGAGCGATGCGCTCATTACGGGTATCCTGCGTGAGCAACTGGGATACGAGGGGTGCATATTCACGGATTCGCTGGGCATGGAGGGACTGAGGACGACGATCGATTCGGCTGAGGCCGCGTGGATGGCTCTGGCTGCGGGCCACGATCAGATTCTGATCGACTATAAGCGACCGCCGCGGGAGAGCATTGACGCGATCGTGCGGGCCTGTATCACCGGGAAGGTGCCGGAGGAGCGCCTGCGCGATGCCGTGGATCGAGTGCGGAAACTCAAGCACCGCCTGCACAGACGGCGAAGACTGCCTCGCGAGGAGAAGATCCACAGGACGATCCGCGAAGTGGGCCGGCGAGTGGCCGAGGCGGCGGTGACGCTGGTCGGTGAGCTTCCCGCCGATGGCATCTGCCTCGGC
The DNA here is from genome assembly GCA_003566775.1 of candidate division WS1 bacterium. GTDB lineage: Bacteria > Armatimonadota > Zipacnadia > Zipacnadales > UBA5352 > UBA5352. Next base: position 18,514 of record PXBW01000040.1, on the reverse strand, counting down.
CCGAAGCCCCTGTTGGTGGTCTTCGATGATCTCGGACGCCACGGTGTCGGGGTTGCGGAGGAGGGCGTAAACGGCGGTCTTGAGGGCACCCATCCGATGGCGGTCATTGCTCGCGAGATGCTTGACTGCGAGGTGATCGTGTGTTCAGAAGATCCCGGTGCCGAGGAAGTGCAGCGGCTTGAGTCACGCGCCGAGTTCGCGAGCGCAATCATCGGAGCAACGGTGGCACATATTCAGTCCTACAAGGGCGAGGGCGTGCGGCTGCCTGCGAAGCAGATCGAACTTGGTCGGCGCGCAATGGAGACGGGGAAGCTGCGTGGTCTGATGCTATTCGAGTCTCCCTATGCGCTGGCCGACCTGCCTCGCGAGGTGCCGACGATTGTGGGTTACGGAGCGGATGAGTTCAGTTTTCGAGCCTCGCTGGAAGCACTGCTCGGTAAGCGCGACTGTCCGGGCAAACTACCAGTTACTGTGCGAGATTGACGACAGGATCCGGCCTGGTCGCGACATCTGCACGCAGCGGGCACCGGGATGATTGCCGATGCCCGCTGCAACCGGTTTTCGGCCTCCTTGCGGCAGACACAGGGCCGCGAACGGTGACGGTAGCAGATCGTCCACGCCATGCGAGGCCCGGTCAAACGCGTTTCGGCCCCGGTCGCCTCAGCCACCGCTCGTGCCGCCGTGTCGTCGGAGGACCTCCGCGACATCGTCTTGATCCTCAGATAGCGCATCATCCAGCGGAGTATCTCCCCAGTTATCCTGCGCGTTGACCGTCGCGCCGCGCTCGATCAGCAGTTCTGCGATGTCGGCGTGACCCTCCCAGGCGGCCTTGTGCAGCGGTGTCCTGCCGTCATTCTCTTCCGCGTTTACGTTCGCGCCTCGGTCCAGCAGCAATGTGACGGTAGCGAGATGGCCATTGTTGGCGGCCTCGTGCAGCGGAGTCCAGCCGAGGTCACATTGAGTGTTGACCTCGGAACCCGCCTCTATGAGTTCGCTCACGATGGAGGTGTGACCGTTCCATGCTGCATCATTCAGCGGTGTATCGCCGTCATCGCGCCGTCTGTTGACATCGGCGCCCGCTTCAACCAATGCCGAGGCGGCGGCGCTATGGCCGTTATACGCCGCCTCATGCAACGGAGTGAAGCCCAGATCGCATTGAGTGTTGACGTCAGCGCCTCGCTCCAACAGCAGTTGTACCACTTCAGTGTATCCGTAGTTCGCTGCCTTATTCAGGGCGGTATCTCCCTCTTCGTCACGAGAATCGACGTCGACCCCTCCGTCCAGCAGGCTCCGGACACTGTGCAAATTACCCCGGCTCGCGGCGTCATGAATGCTCATGTCCTGAGCGGTTCCATCAGCAGGGGGGGTGGCGGATGCCAGCGGTCCATCTGCACCGGCCTCCGGCGTCTCGTCATTACGGCATCCAGAGAACGCGGACGCAAGCACCACGACAGCCATCACCAGCATGAGACATGTCTTCCTTTGGGTCACAGGTATTCGTCCTCCCGATGTGTCAGATAGCTACGTGTTCTCCACCTCGCCTCGCCGGTGTACTCGTTATGTCATGCGCCAACACGAACACACGCTGGCCCCACACATCCTTACATTGAGGTTTTCCTCAACAGTATTTATCGTCGATACAGTAATCTCCTTTATTTCGTACACAAGAATTACGCTCTGCACAGACTCGAGTGCCTGTGAAAAGACCGGCACCGGACTGCGTCCTGATCCCTGACAGTGGGGCTGGAGAGGGAACCGCGATAGTGAGTGAGTACCGCGGGGGTGGCAGAGCATCTACAGCAGGCTGAGCGGTCATGTCCATCCCCCATGCCGCGACGCGGGGCGCACGCATCCGGTTTGACGTGGCACGGGAATACTGGTGAGGGAGCGTGCCGCAGACCAACTTACAGATAATATGAGAATAAGCAGTGTATCAGGGGCTCTTCCTCGCGGGTGGGAGAAAGATTCCCGCATCCGGCCTTGACACGTCCTCTCTCGTATTGTATGGTTAGCGCATGCAGATGCAGCATTATAAGTAATCTGCAAGTGTCATCTGGATTGTGGTTTCTGAATCTGACGAGCCCACGTTGCGAGAGGAGATCGATCATGACTGAGATCGCGCCTGTCACTGCGAAACGTATGGCGATGCCCCGGCCGCCTGAACTCCGGGTGTGTACCTCCCGAGTTTGCAGGCGGCCCGCAGGGGTGTTGTCTGCGGCATAGTGATCGAGGCGAGAGAAGCAAGTCACATCCCTCACCACCAAAACCGTTCCCCCGCAGACTGACTCACCCATCCACCCAATGACCGGCCCGGAGCGCCCGTGCTCCAGGAGAGAAGCGATAATGTCCGGCCACCCGACCTCGCGGAGGTACACCTGCGATGCCGTGAGCGGGAATCGAATGGACTGAGGACGCAGACTGTCGCTGCAGCCCGTGAACGGCTGCGATCTGCGTCGGCCTTCTTACGGTTCGGAGTCGCACCTCGGCCAGAGGGTTTCGCAACGCGAGGCCAGTGGTCGCCCGGACTTACCAGAACCGGTCGGACGACTCCCTCCGCGGAGAGCCGATGCGTAACACTTCCACGACAAAAACGATCTTGCCCGCTGAGAGCAGCGCGGGCCAAGTAGCGGAAGCAGAGGAGACGAGACGATGGCGACAATCACGGCACATGATACGACGCGCCTTGTTGATGAGCTTCACTTCAAGCAGAAGGTTGACAGAGCCCTCGGGCTGATAGATGATGCATGGAGAGAATACGGTGACGGCCTCGTCGTGGCGAACAGCCTCGGGAAGGATTCGAGCGTTGTCTGGCACCTCGTCAAGCGCGTGAGTCCGGAGATCAAGGGCTTCATCGTGAGCACGCGGCAGTGGCCCGCGGAGACCGTGAAGTTCATGGAGCAGGAGAGGAAGAGGTATCCTGAGCTGGTGGTGTACCGCAATGACGAGCCACTGGCTGAGGATCTTCATCGCAGCGATCCCGATCGCTGCTGTGAACTGCTGAAGGTGCAGCCGACCCGCGCGGCCCTGCGCGATCTCAATGCGGAGTGCTGGGTGACGGGTCTGCGTTGCACCGAGGGGCGTACACGGACGGACTATCAGGAGATCGAGGAGCGGGACGAGGGTCTGATCAAGCTCAATCCGATTCTGATATGGCACGAGCGCGAGATCTGGCAGTATCTTGCGCTGCACCAGGTGCCGGTGAACCCGCTCTACGCAGAAGGTTACCGGTCGCTGGGATGCGCGCCATGCACGCAGATAACGACTGATCCCGATGAGCGCGCCGGTCGATGGGTCGGGACCAGCAAGTGCGGTGGAGAGTGCGGCATACACACGCGTCCGCTCGTCACCGAGTGCGCGGGCGTGGGTTGCAGATACTGATCTCGGAAGGTCGCAGAAAGGAGTTCCGGCCATGACCTCGGAAACAGGCGACGATGCTCTCGTGCTGACGGGCGGAACCTGCCCGGCGATCTTCAACGACATCGACGCCCATCTCGGCGCCGTTGCTCCGGGGGAGACTGTGAAGCTGATCGCAAGCGCGGGGGAGCAGGTAGCGTCGATTGCGAGGGGGCTCAAGGCGGACGGTCACACGATCATCGGGACCGAACGTGACGATGATAGCGTCAGTATGACTGTGCGCCGACAGAGTGGGAGCCCGAGCGACAACGCAGGAGAATGCTGTCCTGGAGGTAGCTGCCGATGAGTAAGACGCCCGCGTACGATCTCAATAAACTCAAGAGCACGGGCATGATGAAGCAGAAACAGGGGGATTTGTTCAGCGTTCGCCTGAAGGTGGTCGGAGGACACATCACGGCCGAGCAGTTACGTGCGCTGGCCGACGCCGCGGAACGTCACGGCGTCGGCCACGTCCATCTCACCACGCGACAGGGCGTGGAGGTGCCATGTGTGGCGTATGAGCAGATCGAGGCTCTGCGAGAGACACTGGCAGGGGCCGACGTCGAGTTCGGGGCTTGCGGGCCGCGAGTGCGCACGATTACGGCGTGTCAGGGGAGCCTCTGCAGATACGGGTTGATTGACTGCCAGCAACTCGCGCGGTCTGTGGACGCACACGTAGAGGGGATCGAGGGCCTCCCGCACAAGTTCAAACTGGCCATCACAGGGTGTCCCAATGGATGCATAAAGCCGCAGGAGAATGATCTCGGGATCATGGGGCAAAGCTACGTGGAGCGCGATGCCGAGTTGTGCCTCGACTGTGGGCTATGCGCAGATGCCTGCAGGCCCGGGGCGTTGACCATCGAACACGGTGGGCTTGTGGAGGACCGGAGTCTGTGCAACAACTGCGGCATGTGTGTGGGAGTCTGCCCCGTGGATGCGATCTCTGCCACCGGCTGTGGCTACGCGGTCTTCGTGGGCGGGAAGATGGGCAGCGAACCACGTCTGGCGGATCGCCTGCCGTTTGAAGTCGGCGACGAGAGCATTTTGCTCAACGTCATCACCGCCACGCTGCGATGGTACACAGAGAATGGAACCGAAAAGGAACGCTTCGGTACGACCATCGATCGGGTTGGTCTCGACAATCTGATAGAGAGTCTCACGGACGAGGTACAGGGATTATCTGATGTCTGAAGCGGATTCGCGCGGAGAACAGGGACATAGCAAAGAGGCGGAAGAGGTCGAGTTTCTGCCGCTGGGCGTGCGGGTGAAGGGGCTGCGTACGCTGGTGATAGGCGGCGGGAGAGTGGGAAGCCGGAAGGTGCACACGCTGCTGGATGCCGGTGCGCAGGTCACCGTGGTGTCACCGAAGATCGATGATGATCTAAGGGCTCTGCATGATAATGGTGCCCTGACATGGATACGGGATGGCTACCATGTCAGGTACCTGCGCACGGCGGACCTCGTGATCGCTGCCACGGCGGATCGAACACTTAACCGGCAGATAGCCCGCGATGCGGAGGCCCGGCGGGTGCTTTACTGCCTTACGTCTTCCGGACAGGATTCGCGGGTGATCTTCCCGGCGGTACACAGGGAAGGTCCCGTGACGATCGCGGTGCATACCAACGGCAAGGAGTGTACGCAGTCGCGCTGGCTGCGTGACAGGCTGGCGGCGGTGTTGCGTAGCGAGGGCCTGCCGCCACGCCTGGTGGCCTTCGGCACAGACAGGCGCTCGCTGACGCATGAGCAGTTCGAGGCGCTTGCGGAGGCCGAGAAGCGACTCACGCTGGAGGACTTCGGGGGGAGCGAGTTGTTGATCCTTTCAACCTGCTACCGCTGGGTGGCGTGGTTTATCAGCGCGAATCCGCGGGCGCAGCGCGCGCGAATCCTCGAGTTGATAGAGGAGAATGGGGGACCGTCTCTCCGGCAGAATCTGCAGGCGCTCGGTACCCGCTACGACACAGGCGCGGTACATCATCTGCTTGAGGTCGCAAGCGGTATTGCGAGCCCCCTGCGTGGCGAGACCGAGATCGTGGGGCAGCTTCGCTCTGCGGCGGACAGATGGCTCCCCAATGACGGACCGTTGCGCCATCTGGTATGCTGGGCATTTTCGGCACAGAAGCGGGTGAGGCGCGCTGCACCAGCGCTTGAGGGTCGAAGCTGGAGGAGTGTGGTGGAAGCCGCGCTCCGACGCCTGACCGCGGACGCAACCGCTCCGCGGGTCGCCATTATCGGCTGTGGGAATCTCGGTGAGGCGGTGGCGCGGAGTCTGCATCCCGATGTGAAGGTGGTCGCGTTCTCTCGTCGCATCGCGGAGGGGGTGCCGTGGTGCGAGGAACTCGGGCTTCGCCTCAGAGAACCGCCCGAGCTTGCAGCGACGCTGGCCTCGGTGGACGCGCTCTTTATCGCCAGCGATGGGCCGGACTGGTGGCGTGAGGAGGCGGCAGCGGCCGCTCGCAACGGTCTTCCGATTCTCGACCTTACGGGGGACCATCCGTGGCATCGGGCGGGAGAGGAGTGCTTCGGCCTTACCGATGTCGCGTCGGTTACGCTCAGCGTGGAAGAGGCGATCGATCTTGCAGGTGCACGCAGGGAAGCGTTCGTGCACGCGGTCGAGTGGGAGGCCGAGCGCCGCACGCAACTGCCTCTGAAGGGAAGCATCAGGGTCGCCTGCCGCGGCAGCGAACTCTCCGTGATCCAGACGCGGGGAGTGGTCGATCTGTTGAGGCGACTCGCTCCGGATGCGCGGTTCGTGATGACCGAGTGCAGCAGTCCGGGCGATCGTGACAGAGAGACGCCGCTCACCGAGGTGACGAACGGCGACTTCTTCACGCGTGATCTTGACGAGGCGCTACTTACGGGGGCCGTGGATGTCGCAGTTCACAGTGCGAAAGACCTGCCCGAGAGCCTGCCGGGCGGACTGAAGGTCGCGGCGCTCACACCCGCCTTCGCGCCGTGGGATTGCATTGTGACGCGCGAGGGCGCGAGGCTCGATGAGCTTTCCGTCGACGCAAGGATCGGGACATCCAGCGTGCGCCGGCGGTGGCAACTGCTCCATCTGCGGGCGGACGTCACGCCGGTGGAGATCCGCGGAAACGTCCCCGACAGGATCGAACAACTCGACCGTGGCGACTACGATGCGCTGGTGCTCGCTGTGGCGGGTCTCGTTCGGCTCGGTCTCGAGGAGCGCATCGCGCAGGTGCTGTCGACCACACAGTTTCCACCTGAGCCGGGACAGGGTGCGCTGGCGGTGGTAATACGAGAGGACGACCTTGAACTGGCGAAGTTAGTCGAACCTCTCGATCTTGGTGACAGGGAGGGGCTGCCGTGGGCCTGACGCGGCTTGAAGCGTCACAGACCGGGACGGTGTACATAGTGGGAGCAGGGCCCGGTCCAGGTGACCTCATAACCGTGCGCGGCCTGCGAGCGCTGGAGAAGGCAGACGTGGTAATCGCGGATGCGCTGGTTCCTCGCAGCTTCTTCGACGATGTCGGCATCATTGTGCCCGATAACGGGATCATCTGGCGAGATGCTCAGGAGCCTGCGCTGACACAGGATCAGGTGAACGATCTACTGATAGAGCACGCTCTTACGGGCCGTACGGTGGTGCGTCTCAAGGGAGGGGATCCGGGGGTATTTGGGCGTGGCTGGGAGGAGGCTGAGGTACTCTCACGGCATGGGATCGCCTGGGAGATCATCCCCGGTCTGACGGCGGGGACCGCGTTACCCGCGCAGGCGGGGCTTCCTCTGACTCTGCGAGGGGAGGCGCGCTCGTTCGCGCTCGCAACCGGTCGTCTCGATGGCGACGAGGTGAACCCCGAACTGCCGCGGGCGGACAGCGTTCTGCTTTACATGAGTGTCTCCGCCCTGCCGCGGATAAGTGAGCAACTGCTCGCCGACGGATGGTCTCCCCGGACCCCCGTCACAATCATTGAGCGTGGAGGCCTTTTGTGGGAGCGTCGCTTCCGGGGTGGCCTTGGGGAGATCGCGCAGATCGCGCAGGAGGTGAAGCTTACTTCGCCCGCGCTGATCGTGGTCGGCGAGGCGGCACGTCGGCGTGTGGAGATGCCCACGATCCTGTTTACGGGCCTCGATCCTGCGAACTTCCGGACGCTGGGGACGCTGCTTCATTGGCCCGCGCTGCAGGTGGTGGAGGCGCCGGATGCGGGCGAACAGGTGGCGCATGCGCTGGAGGCCGGGCAATCTGCCCGGAGGGTCACGTTCATCTTCACGAGCAAGGCGGGCGTGCGAGCGTTCTTTGCGGCGGCCACAGGTCAGGCCCGATGCAGCAAAGATCTGCTGACAGGCGCGCGCCTGATCGCGGCCGGACCGGGTACCGCGCAGATGCTTGAGCGCTACGGCGTTTGCGGAGCGACCGTGCCTGAAGTCCCCGGTAGTGAGGGGATCATCGGTGGGCTGAGTGAGCGCGAAAGGGGACTGTGTGTCCTCATTCAGGGGGCCCAGGCGACCAATGCGCTCGAGTGCGAACTATTCGCACGCTTCGAAGGCAATGGTGGGGGGGTGGTGCGGCTGAAGCTGCATCGAGCGGTACCCCATTGTGAGCTTGGCGGGACGGCTCTGCCCGAGCACGATGCGATCTTCTTCACGAGCCCCTCGGGCGTTCGCGCGTACCAGGATGTGTTCGGCGCTGATGCGTTTCGGCGCGAGGTGCTGTGCATCGGGGAGCAGACGAAGGCTGCGTTGAGATCGCTGGATGTTGAAGGAAAGGTGGTGCATCCGGGTGTTGCAGAATCCTCCCGGTCAGGGAGAAGTTCATCGTCCGCGACGTAACCGGCGCTCCGATGCTCTGCGCCGGCTCACTCGGGAGACATCATTGAGCGCAGATGACCTGATACTACCGCTCTTCGTGGTGCCCGGGAGGGACCGTGAGGAGAAGATCGAGGCCATGCCGGGCGTGAGCCGTTACTCAACGGATCTGTTGCCCGGGATCGTGGAGGACCTGCGCGTGCCCGCGGTTCTTGTTTTCGGCGTGCCTGACCCTGAAGATCGGACAGCGTCAGCCTCAGCGGCACTGGAGCCGGAAGGGCTTGTGCCGTGTGCGATCCGCGCGGTTAAGAAAGCGCGTCCCGAACTGGCGGTGATCACGGACGTCTGCCTCTGCGGCTGGACGGATCACGGGCACTGCGCGGTGCTCGACGATAACGGGGAGATCGACCCTGCGCTTACGCTCGATGCGCTCGCCGGAAGCGCTCTGGCGCACGCCGAGGCGGGCGCTGAGATGGTAGCGCCCTCGGCGATGATGGACGGACAGGTTGCGGCGATCCGTCGCAGACTCGATGCGGCGGGCCGAGCGGACACCGGCATTCTGTCGTACGCCGCGAAGTTCGCCTCGGGCTTCTACGGTCCGTTCCGCGAGGCCGCGCAGTCCGCGCCGCAGTTCGGTGACCGCAGCGGGTATCAGCTTCCGCCCGAGAATCTGCGTGAGGCGCTCCGAGATGCGTTGCTGGATGAGACCGAGGGCGCCGACTGGTTGATGGTCAAGCCCGCGTTGCCCTATCTGGATGTGCTTGCGCAACTGCGCGCCGAAACGCGACTGCCGATCGCCGCGTATCATGTCAGCGGCGAGTACGCGATGATCGAGGCCGCCGCGAAGGCCGGAGCGATCGATCGGCGACGTTGCGTGCTTGAGGCGCTGCTCTCGATTCGGCGGGCGGGAGCAGATGCGGTTATCACCTACTATGCTGAGGAGGTCGCTCGATGGATTTCCCGCTGAGTCGCGAGGCGGCGGTACGAGCGGAGGAGTTGATACCCGGTGGCGTCAACAGCCCCGTACGCTCATTCTCCGGCGTGGACGCGCCACCGATCACCGCGTTGAAAGGCGAGGGTTCATTCCTCCTCGACCTGGACGGCAACACCTACCTCGATTATCTGATGTGCTGGGGTGCGCTGATCTTCGGGCACGCCGATCCGGAAGTCACGGAAGCGGTCGCGGAGGCAGCGGCTGGCGGAACCGGCTTCGGCCTCTCAACCGCTGTAGAGGCCGAACTCGCCGAGTTGATCATCTCTGCGATACCCTCCATCGAGCGCCTTCGGATGGTCAACTCCGGCACTGAGGCCGTGATGAGCGCGATCCGGGTCGCCCGTGGTTTCACCGGCCGCAACGCGGTACTCAAGTTCGAGGGATGCTACCACGGTCACAGCGATGCACTGCTGGCGAAGGCCGGATCGGGCCTGCGCACCTTCGGCCTTCCGTCGAGCGCCGGGGTGCCGGAGGACTTCACCAGACACACGCTGATTGGACGCTTCAATGACCTCGATTCGGTCGAGGATCTGTGCATGGAACATGGCGAGGACCTCGCGGCGATCGTGGTGGAGCCGGTGCCCGGAAACATGGGCGTGGTAGAGCCGCGGAATGGCTTTCTCCGTGGTCTCCGCGAGCTTGCCGACCGGACGGGCGCTCTGCTTATCTTCGATGAGGTGATCACCGGCTTCCGCGTGGAGTGGGGCGGGGCGCAGACGCTCTACGCGGTCACCCCGGATCTGACCTGTCTCGGCAAGATCATCGGTGGTGGCTTGCCGGTCGGCGCATTCGGCGGGCGCGCGGACGTCATGCGGCTACTCGCCCCTGAAGGGCCGGTCTATCAGGCCGGAACGCTTTCGGGCAACCCAGTGGTAGCCACCGCCGGAAAGATTACGCTCGAGCGCCTGCGCGATGAGCGCCCCCATGACGAACTCGCCGCGCGTGCGGGGCGGCTTGCGGCGGAGATTGAGAAGGCGGCGCGAGCGGCCGAGATTCCCGTGCGGGTTGAGCGCGTCCGGTCGATGTTCACCACTTACTTCGCCGATCATGAGATCACCGACGCCGCTTCCGCACAGATGGCCGATTTCGAGCGTTACGGGCGCTTCTTCCGGCTTCTGCTCGAACGCGGCGTGTTGCTGCCTCCATCGGGCCACGAAACCGCCTTCGTGTCAACCTGTCATACCGATGACCGCATCGCCGAGACGATACGAGCGATTCACTCGGTCTTCGATGCGTTGTGAGGGTTGACTCTCATATGCAGAGGAATTGCCGCAACGCCGGTCAGATCCGTATGTATGCGCGGAGAGACTCAGGTGACGATCCTGAGCATGCCGGTCATTCAAGATCATCTCCATAAGCCCTTGACGCGCTCTCGGAGACCCTGTATAGTTCGGGGTGTCTAAGTTCGCGCAGGCTAACTGTTGGCTTTGCCGCGTCGGGTGGTCCAGAGGAGATCGGGCGGTGAGATGCCGCGGTAAGCTACCGCGGATCATCGGTACGGGGTAAGGTGAGGAACCTTCGCCCCACAAGGAATGTTCTGAAAGACAGCAGTCCGGGAAAATACCGTGATGAGCGGAATGGGATCGATGTTCAGACGACGGCTCACGGCATGGATCGCGACAGTAGCCCTGGTCACACTACTGGGCCACCTCCACCTCCACGACGAGTCATGGAGGTACTCCCCGGAATACTACGAGCCGAATGCGAGCACACATCTCGTCGATCCATGCCCGATATGCGAGGTCCTGTGCAGCCTCAACGGCACACCCGCAGTTGTCGTGACGGTTCCACCCCCTGTAGACACACTGCTGCACGTGGGACTCGATGCGAAATCGGTCCACGAAGTGCTTCATTCGCGCACCCACGACCCACGCGCTCCTCCACACTCTCCGTCCATCCCATACCTATAGTCACACGGCAGTAAGTTCCATGCACCACTATCAGTCGTAATCGCAGCCTTACCGCGCAGGCATGGGTCTTCGTGGATGCCAGCTTCCACCGGAGACACGGCCGATGTCGTAGCGGGCAGTCTGCATGTTGCAGAAAGGGAGATATCCGTGAGGAACAGCAACACAATCAGCCGAGTGCTGTGGTCGGCGGCATTCAGCGCACTTCTGCTTGCCGCTGGTGGCGGTCTCTGGGCGCAGGACGAGGCACCGACAGTGGAGGAACGGCTCCAGAAGCTTGAGCAGGAGAATATTGAACTGCGCGATATGCTTGATACCACGCGCTCTGAGCTTGAGAGATTGAGAGCCGCTCCGGATGTTGAAGCAGAGCCGGAGGACACAATTGAGGTCGATCCAGATGAGCTTGACATTGATGAGCTTCTCGAGGCTGAGCCCACGGCACCGGACAGAGTCGCGGCCGTCGGCGATCCGGGAATGGACACACGCCAGAATCCGTTCATCAGCTTCACCTTCGACTTCATGGCCGATCTCTGGGACGTGCAACCGGAGGAGTACGACAGCGATGGCCGGCACAGTGAGAGACAACTCGGCCTGCGCACCGTGGAGATCATGGCTCAGCGAGGTGTTTCGGCATATGCCGACGGTTTCGTCGTGTTGGACTACGACGGCAGCATTCACCTCGAAGAAGCGTACGTTGACATCAACCGGCTTGTTCCACGGACCAACATTCGACTGGGCCGCTGGCGCACGGCATTCGGCCCGTACAACCCCGTGCATGAGCACCAGCTTCCATTCGGAACCTTCCCCCGGAGTGTGACGAACTTCTTCGGCGACGAGGGTTCGATCAGCGATGGCGTCGAGGTCTCGTATCTGCCGCGCACCGACGATTTTGTCGAACTGCGTGCCGGTGGACACCTGAACATCGCCGACGAGGGTCCCATGCTGGCGGAGGATCAGGGCAGCGCCTTCTCGCCGACCGCGCAGGTTCGTTACAATCGGCAGCTTGACGATCTGACCGATCTTGACTTCCGCATCGGGTGGATGAATGTTCCGAGCGCGGGGCTCGATTCGCGAACCAACCTCTACAACACCGCGGTTCAGTGGCGGAGAGATGAGGGGAACATGTTCAGCGATCGAGTGATCCTCGAGTGGACGCACATGGACCATGATACGGGAACAGAGACAGTGAAGCGGGACGCCTTCAGCGCGATGTACCTAAAGCAACTCGGAATGTATCACGACTGGGGTCTGCTGTATGAGGATGCGGAGTTCGGTGATCCCGGAATCGAGGGTCGTGTCAGGAACTATAACGCCTGGTGGACCTGGAAGGCCCAGGAGGAGCAGTGGTTCCGAGTGCTGTACCGCCACGGAACCTATCCGACCGGTCCTGCCAGCAACGAGCTGATCTTCCAGACGCTGTGGAGCATCGGCCCTCATTCGCACGAGTTCGAGTGATAGATCACAGAGAGGTGAATGGGGCAGGGCGCCAGCGGGGTCCTGCCCCCTGCAGACTGAAGAATATCATATCTGAGGAGGTTGTACCATGCGTAACATCATGACAGTTCTGGCGGTGGCGACGATCCTCGCAGGTTCGGTTCTGCCGGCCGCCGCACTTGACGTTGTGGCCGACACATCCACCGTGGGGTACTTCGCCCGCGAGATCGGTGGTGACCGGGTGAATGTGACAGTGATAACACCGGGCACCGTCAATCCCCATTTCGTTGAGACCTCGCCCCGGCACGTGCGCGCCACCGCGAATGCGGACGTGTTTCTCGAGGTTGGGCTGGCGATGACGCCATGGGCCGCGCCGCTACGTCGCGCCGCCCGCAATCCGGATCTGCGCGTCGTGACCGTCTCCGACGGCGCAACCGTGCTTGAGGTGCCGGAGGGGACGGTGGATCCTTCGCAGGGGCACACCCATCCCCAGGGCAATCCGCATATCCACCTGCACCCCAACAACGCGATGCGCATCTGCGCGAATATACTGGCCGGATATCGCGCCGCCGATCCCGGGAATGCCGATTACTACAATCAGCGTGCGCGCAGGACGTTGCAGAGGATCCGCGATGAGTCGCTCAAGTGGCGCGAGCAGCTTGCGCCGCACAGGGGAGAAGGTTACGTCAGCTACCACGCCAGTTACGAGTATCTCGCCGACTTCTTCGGCATCCGCAAGGTGGCCACGATTGAGCCCCGGCCCGGAGTTCCGCCGTCCTCGGGACGCGTGCGCGATGTGATCAATATCGTGAACGACCGGAATGTGAAGATGCTCTGGCAGGAGCCTTACTATCCGCCCGGCGCCGCACGATCGATAGCCGCGGCGACGGATGCTGAGATACTCACCCTCCCGGTTGATGTGGGCGGGGTGTCCGGGACAGACTGCTGGTTCTCCATGATGGAATACAGCGTGAATCAGATACGCAACGCGTTGCGCTGAGACGACGCATTGGAGGGAGGTCCGGCCCGAACCGGACCTCCCTCACTTGCGATATCCCCGTTCGTTCGCAGCATCCGCACCGAATTGGGCGCGGTGTCGACTGGAGGCTGAATCTGATGGAGCAATGCAGGGAGACTGTGATTGAATGCGAGGGCGCGACGCTCGGCTACGGTCGCCTCAAAGTGCTTGAGGAGGTCGATATCTGCCTCTCGCTTGGTGACTACGTCGGGATCGTCGGGCCCAACGGTGCGGGGAAGACCACGTTGCTGAAGGCCCTTACGGGTATTCTATCGCCCCTGCGGGGACGGATCGAGGTTCGGAAGCACCCGCGGGAGGATCGCCCGCTGATCTTCGGCTATGTCGCGCAGAGTAACACGCTGGACGATTCGTACCCGGTCAGCGCCCTCGATGTGGTACTGATGGGACGGGTCAGTTCGGTGGGACCCTTCCGGAGCTTCGGCCCTGCGGACGTTGACGCCGCATTCAGGGCACTGGAGCGGGTGCAGCTTGACCACCGGGCGGAGTGGCCGTACCCGGAGCTTTCGCGGGGGCAGCAGCAGCGTGTGCTGCTCGCGCGCGCACTGGCGGGCGAACCGGACATCCTGTGTCTGGATGAGCCGACCAACTTCCTCGATCCGAATGCACAGGTGGACTTCATGAACACGGTCGATGACATGCGTGATGAGACCGGGATGACCGTGCTGATCGTCACCCACCTGCTGCAGTCAGTGGCAGATCACGCACAACAGGTCTGGCTCGTACAGGCCGGACGGATCCGGGTGCTTTCGGATCCCACCATCATACAGTGCGAACTGGCCGATGTGCTGGAAGGCCGCAACTGCAGGTTCGAGGAGGCGGCTTCGTCATGACGGCATTTTTCGATCATCTGCAGTATGCGTTCTTCCAGAACACACTAATGGCCTGCCTGCTGGTGGGCTTAGTGTGCGGCATATTCAGCACCTACGTCGTACTGCGCAGACTGGTGTTTGCCGGCGTTGCGCTGACCCAGCTCTCATCGGCGGGCCTCGGAATCGCGGCTGTGACCGGCCTGGCGGCAGTGCCGACCTCGCTTGCAACCACGATTCTCGGCGTGGGTCTGCTCGGGCTGGTGCAGCCCGGGCGAAAGAATCGCACGGATAATCTGATTGCACTCCTTTACATCGGTGGCTGGGCGGCTTCAGTGCTGCTCTTCGCGGTGGCCCAGCGCGGCGACTCGGAGATGGCCGCGATACTTTACGGTGACATTCTCGGAGTGCTGCCGGGAGATATCTGGGCATTCATCCCGGTTGCCATTGTTGTGCTGGTGCTGCTGATGGCGCTGGGCAAAGAGATGCTCTTCGTATCATTCGATCCGGAGACCGCGGCCACCTATCGCATTCCAGTCTGGCTCTACGACATTCTGCTGTTCATAACTCTGGGCGTGACGATCGTTTTCGCCACCAAGATGCTGGGGCTGCTGCTGGTGTTCGCGTTTCTCGTGGCGCCGGGCACGGCGGCGTTGCTGGTCTGCAAGCGTATGGGGCCTGCCCTGACGTTTTCGGTCGTATTCACCATGATAATGTCGGTGCTCGGGCTCTGGCTGGCGGCGGGGCTGGACCTTCCGCCGGGACCGGCGGTCACCGCCGCGGGGCTTGTGCTGCTGGGTATCGTGTGGATTGCGCAGATGGTCCGGGACAACGTGGGTCTCGAGGCTGAAGAGTCCGTCGGCTGGAGATTCGATGGAGAGCGCGCTCGTGTAGTTGCGCTCATCGTAGCACTGGTCATCGTCTCCGGCGTCGCAGGCGCGCTTTCTACTCACGTGGCTCCTGAACGCACGGAGGACCTGCTGCATCACGGTCATCATCACGAGGCGGTGGAAGAGTACCCTCAGGAGGCGCCTCATCACGACGCGGAGGAGCCGCATTACCATCATGCGGACGAGGTGGAGGAGGATCTTCTCGATCTGGATGATCTTCTGATCGATTGAGGAAGAGTGTCTTCTCGACATATCTTCAGCGATTATGGGCGGTACTACCGGCGCGACCATGCGAGTCGCGCCGGTGCTGATTCCGGGCCTCTGCTTGACTTCTCCGCGAGAGAAGGAGGAAAGGACCGGTCATCCGGCGTAGATGCCACCTGCCCAGCGGCCCCCGATGCCGGGGGACCGACGGCAATGCGCAGAGAACGAGAACCACCGGGAGGGCACAATATGAAGCTTTGCCTGCTCACTTTCAACCTCGGACGTGAATTCGCGCTTGACGAGTTGATCGAGGTGTGCGACCGCTACGGCTACGAGGGAGTAGAGTGTCGGGCTCAGGCCGATCACGGACACGGCATAGAGCCTGACACAACCGCCGAGCAGCGCGCTGAGATCAAGGACAGATTCGAACAGGCCCGTGTGAATCTCGCGGGCATCTCTACTGGCTGTCGCTTCGAGTCACTCGACCCCGGTGAGCGGCAGGAACAGATCGACATCTCGAAGCAGTTCATCGACCTTGCCGCAGATGTCGGTGCGCCGCAGGTGCGAGTCTTCGGGAACGCCTTCCCCGAGGGCGCCGACAAAGACGAGGTGATCGAAAACGTCGCAAGCGCGTTGCGCGAGATCGGGGAGCACGCTGAGGGTAGCGGAGTTGATTGCAATCTCGAGATGCACGGCGACTTCTACCGGTGGCAGTACACCCTCCGCGCGGTACAGATAGCGGACCACGATCGTGTCGGCGTGGTGTACAACTGCGACCGTCGCGAGCCATCATGGGGCCCGATCAGCACCTTCATCGAGCCGGTGGCAGACTACCTGCGACACGTGCATCTGCACGACATCGAGTCTCCTGAGTATCCCTACCAGGAACTGTTCCGCATCCTGCGCAATATGGGCTACGGCGGCTACCTGTCGCTCGAGGCGAGCCCGAGTTCGGACGCCGAACGCGTCATCGGTCTCTACGCACGGCTCTACGAGTGCATGTATCAGTTGGCGTAATCGCGCCTGAACCGACCGAGCGCGCGGCCATGACGTCGGGCATGAAGCCGGGTTGGACCTTACGACACGCCCCATCGTTACAGAACAGGTCGGGGCCCCGATGCGCTTAACGGGGCCCCGACCGAACCCTGATCGTCTCGCACTCAGTCTTCTCGCACGAGAACGATGAAGTCGAGTCCGAGCCCGTCGCCGAGATTCGTCATGCGGATGGTATGCTGGCCAGCGCTTAGCGACAGGAGCACGTCATCGCCCCCATCATCCTGCAGCGGCAGGTATTCCCAGTCATGCGGACTGTTGCCGAAGCCTCCGGTGGCCGGGAACGATATCCTGCCGGCGGCCGGGTGGGGAACCACATCGTTGAGCATGAACTGCCGCCGCGTCTCCGGGCTGCTTGTGGCGTAGCGGAAGATCACGCGGTAGTTGCCGTCCTGCGGCACCTCGAAGTTCCACTCCAGCCAGTGGCCGATGTTGCGATGCCAGTAGGTGATCATCTCGCCCCAGGTGGCGTGCCGATCGTCGCGAATCTCCACCTCACCCTCGCCCTGATCGACGAAGTCCTCAGCCTGGATGACAACCATCTGATCCTCGCCAAGCTCGGCCATCCAGTCCGGCATCGTGAACTCGGTCACCTCCATCTGCCGCGGCTCTTCGAGGCCAAGTCCTGCCGCGGCGAGATCCGCAAGTACCCGCGGGGCGGAGCGGTAGTAGGCTGAGAAGCCCTTGCCGTAGCCTGAGCCGCGCGCTCCGTAGGCGAGGCCGTTGGTGAGGGGATCGAGGAAGAGTTCGTCCTCGGTCCAGTTGTATACCCGCGCGATGCCCTCGACCATGTAAACCGGCGAGACCCCGACGCGGTAGCGCATGTCGGGGCAGCTGGTGTACCGGAAACCGTGGGTCTCGGTCGAGTAGAAGTCATCCATCATGAAGCGGGCGCCGAGGATGATCGAGTCGCGCACCTCCGGCTCCTCGGTCACATCGTAGTAGTAGGTCATGCCCGCCAGCAGCACCGCGACCATGAAGTTCGCGTTGCCGCGGCAGCGCGGTTCGCAGTGACAGTGGCCGGGGACCATCTGCCGCGTCCAGCCACCGTACTGGTGGGTGCGCCCCTCCTCCTGCTCCTGCTGGTAGGGGTGCATCTCGCGCGGCTCGGTGTCCTGTGTCTCCAGCACGCGATCGATGACGATGCGCGAGGCGTTGAGGTAGTAGGGATCGTTGGTCGTCGCCAACGCGGAGGCGAGCATGATCAGGTGCCAGCCGGGAACGCGGGCGCTGGTCCAATCGTAGGGGCGCGAAAGCTCGCGCGTAGTCCAGTAGTCCACGACCTTCATTCCGGTCTCGAGTGAAACCACGTCACCGGTGAGTGCATAGTGAGCGAACTGCCCCTCGGTCCATGCATGGCCCATGTTGCCACCGGCGCGCGGAATGCCCAGCGTGTCGGGCACCGCTTCATCGTAGTAGCCGCCGACGTGTCCCATCTGATGCACCCAGACGAGGCCGGTCTCGCGTCCGTCCTCACACCAGTGTACGATGTCGATGTCGCGATTGTGTATCTGCGCGGCTTCACCGAGGAAGAACGCGTCCGGATTTCCGGAGCGGATGTACTCGAGGAAGAACGCGAACTGCGTGTCGTACTCGATATTGCCCCAGTTGACGCCACGCTCGCCGTACCAGTCGCCGTAGTTCATCAGGCCGAAGTCACGCTGGCTCTCGCGCCGGGCGATGTAGTTCTGGATGTTGCGGTCGATCGCTTCCTCGTAGGCCGCGAAACGCTCCTCGTCGCGCGGCTGCACATTGTAGAAGACCTTGCTGTCGGTGTACCACTCCGGCTCTGCTGTGAGCAGCAGCGGGCGCTGGAATATCTCCGCGCGCTGCGCCGCTTCGTCGCCGAAGTCGAGCATAAGCTCGTGGGTCTTCGCCATCCCGCGGGTGAAGGTGTAACTGCCGTCCCGCAGGTAGTAGAAGAGTTGATGACCCTCCTGCTCGAAGGGGAATTCGTCGTAGAGCCCGGCCTCAAAGTCCGGGGCGAGATCGATCCGAACCGCCTCGTCGCCGATCTCGAATCCCTTCGG
>PXBW01000023.1 GCA_003566775.1 candidate division WS1 bacterium | reverse complement strand
CGATCGTCGAATATGTCGTTGGCCATGAGGCCGACACTCCAACTGTGCAACGGCAGGTGGGCCCTGTACATCAGGCCCAGGTTCATCATAGTGGCATCATCGGCTGCGTCCAGATGCTGCAGCGATGCGCCGGCCGATAGGCCAGAGCCGTCGATTGCGCCACCCCAGCCGACTGCCCACTGGGTCGCGTCTCCGTTGTCGAACTCTGTGTGCTGCACACTTGCACCCCATCCAACGGCGCCCGCCGCGTCTTTGCCCGCGGCGAATGCTCCGAATGAGTAGTCGATCCCTGCTGGTGAAGCCACCGTGAGCGTCGCCGAGCCTCGCACCGGCCATGGTGAGAGGCCGACGCCGAAGGTGTCTAGATGCGGCAGACCGGCCGGGTTCGTCAGATGAGCCGTCTCATCATTTGGCGTGGCCGACATACTGCGCCCCATTGCCTCAGTGCGTGCGGTCTGTGAGGTCTGCGCCATGGCCGGTGCCGCCATCATCGCAAGCACCGCGACGATCACGACTATGGTCGCTGCTCTGTACATAGTTCCACCCTCCAATTGGTCTGACTGCTGTGTGCTCGATCGTACCCTACAGGGAACGACCAGGCGAAGTGCTCGTGTATCTTACATCTACAAATTCTATCCTTTCAGGCGTTCCCCTGCAAGGCTTCGGTGCTTCATTATTCAGTCTCCGGGTGGAAAAGTCGACTGTATTCCGACTGCAGCCGATCCTGTCGGGTGCGGTATTCACTCCATGCTCCATGTTGCTTAAGTAAGTTCAAGTCGGACAGGTCGGGCCTCCCCGGCGGCGGATCGACGTCGTCGCGCAGCGAATAAGCGCCGCTTATCTCGACTATCGCCTGCTGGCCCTCGCGTGAGAGCGCCCATTCCTTGAACAGGATCGCGGCATGTGGATTGGGCGCGCGACTGAGAACCGCGAGCGGTCCGATTGTGAGCGGAACACCGTCGTCCGGCCAGATCGCTTCAACGGGCATACCGTCGCGCACTGCGCCGTACACGCTGTAGCCGAGGATCCCCCCCACCACGTCTATATCACCGGCGGTCAGGCCGCGCAGAGCCTCCGCCGATGAGCGATGAAGCTGAGGTCGATGCCCTGCCATTGCGCGCCAGTACGCCAGACCGTACTCCTCGCGAAGATGGTAGTACTGCGCGTAGGCCGAGCCGCCGGTCTGCGCGTCTTTGAGCCCGACGCGGCCGCGCCACTGCGGCTCCAGCAGGTCCAGCCAGGTGCGTGGTACTTGACCGGACGAGAATCGCTCGGTGTTGTATGCGATGCAGATGGTTACCGCGCGCATGGCCGCCCACTGCGCGGGCTGCTGATACTCCGGCGGAAGACGCCGCGCATGCTCCGACTCGTAGCTGTAGAGTTCGCCACGACGTCTGAGGTCGTCAAATATCGCAGGATCGAGAACGTGAAGAGCGTCGGCCCTCAGTTGACCCTGGGCCAGTTCGCTATCCACGCGGCGCACGATGTCGAACGTGCTGCTGCGGACGAGGCGGGTCGTGATGAACGGCCGGGCGCGTTCGAAACGGGCCAGATACTCCCGAGCTTGATGCTCGGGCAGCGAGGTGTACCACCAGAACTCCCCCTCTCTGCGCGCGAGCGCGACGATCTCCTCATTAGACAACTCCGAGGCCGTCTGCTCGCCGCCCGTAACCGTTACGCGTATCTCGCTGTCCACGGGTGGTGGACAGCCCGTCATGATGATTGCAGACATTACCACGATCACAGACAGAATTGCCTGGACCGTTCGCAACTGGGTTCGTCCATGATGATTGTCTGTCATAGCTGCTCCCATCCGTTCAGGGGTCAGTCCTCCGGCTCCTCCGCAACCTCCGACAGTCCCAACGCCTCGGTCAGATCAACGACGCTCGCGTATCCTCCAGCGAGATCGAGCGGCTCAACGCGCAGATGACCAGCGGCATCGGCAAGAGCTTCGGGTCCGATGATGATCGTGATGCTACTTCGCGCCTCGGCGAGGGCATCTGCCGCCGCCTGCTGGCAGCCATGTGCATCCCCCCGCGTACCGACCACCAGCACGACCGGACCCCGCGCTCCCTCGCTGGAGAGCGCTTCTCGCATTCCCAGTGCGGCCATGGCGGCGCGAAGCGCGTCGTCACGCTCACTGCCCCAGTGTGCGGTGACGGATTTCGATGCCACCTGCGAGAGCACTCCATCATGCCGGGCTGTCTCGCGCGTGGTAGTCTCGATGGCGGCGGCAAGCGCGTCGGGAGTCGCGCCGTCTCCGAGCACCGTGACGAGCCAGGTTCGATCCTCAGGCGGATCGCAGCCTACCTCTCCCACCTCGAGCGTCCGCTGCGCGAGTTGCATACTCAGTGACGCGATGGTCCGGCGATCGAGCCCCACGGCCTGCCCCACCACTCCGAGGGCGCGGCGGATCTGTGCCACCTCGTCAAGCCTATCGTCCCGGGCGTTAACACTATCGCTGCGAGCCCATAATTCTGCAGTGAGGCGCTCGATTGGCTCCACCATACCGCCGACCACGATGGTAGCGATGGCGGCGGCAAGGAGCATTACGGCGAGGGCAGCCACAGCGCTGCGCCCAACGATCTCCCCCACCATACCGTGGGCCATCTCACGTCTGTAACCCATCTTGAGCGAGCCGACCAGCCTGCCATCGCTCACGAGATCGGCGTGAGCGGTCACAATGCGATGTCGGGAGGACCCTTCCTCCATCTCCAGAAGGAGTCGCTGCATGGCGGCACGATCCTGGACGCGCAATGGCTGCCGGTCCTCCCCGCGTAGCTGCAGGTCGGGAGATACCGCAAATGCCCCGATATTTCCCCGCGGGTCGAAAGCTGCAGCATATACTACCTCCATCGCATAGAGATCGCCCTCGACGCGGTGGCCGACGACCCGCTGCAGGTACTGCTCGTAGGCCTGCCATGACGGGCGCTCTTCAATTCCGCCGAATTCCACGAGAATTGCGGCAACCTCGCCCACGCTGAGATGCACCTGTTGCTGGACGAGATGCAGGCTGTGTCGGACCGATAGGTACCAGACTACGCCGACCGACGATCCCACAAGGATGATGACAAGACCTACGAGACGCGGCCGAAGGCGGGCCCAGGGCCTTGGAAGTGCGGGTGCGACGGGCCTGTCCGCATCCGGCTGGACTGTGCGCATCACCAGCAGGTAAGCGCCGGAGATGAGGACCGCTATGCCTGCAATATGATACGGTGTAAGCGCCTCGCCAAGCACAAACCACGAGACTATGACGGTCACAATCGCGCCGACCAGCTTGAGAGTGACCGCAATGTGTGCGGGAATGGCCGACAGTCCACGATAGTAGAGCGTCATGTACAGGCTCGTACTGACACCTGCCAGAGCGAGCAGTATCAGCCAACCAGAGAGATTCAGACCCAACAGCGAATCATACCCTCCGGTGCCAATGGCCACCGCCCCCGCGACGATCATGCCCACCCCGAACCGCCAGAGAGCGACGGTCGAGGCCGAGAAGCGGCGCAGGGCGCTCTTGCCCAGTATCTCGGCCCCGGCGCGGGTCATGCCCGCCCCCAGTGCAAGCAGATTACCGAGGATACGCGCGGAACGAAGCTCGCCTGTGAAGGTTAGCTCTCCCGCCACCAGCAGCACGTTCGCCGCGACCATGACGGCCACGAGTAGAAAGCGGAGGTATGTCACCCGCTCCCGCAGGGCGAAATAGGCGAAAAGGGCCACGAAGATGGGAGCCGTCTTGGAGATGGCGTTTACTACGCCTGCCGAGGCAAGATCGACCGCTGCAGTGAACAGAAGAGCACCAATGCCGGAGCCCAGAGCGCCCACGAGAAAAAGCATAAGCCAGGCCCTGCTATCCGGGGCCGGTGCTTCGCGAGGTCGGCGGTGCGGGAGGCCGAACGGAGCGAGAAAGAGTACGGTGAGCAGATAGCGCGACGCAACGATCATCGAGCCCTCGACGCCCTGTAACAGTAGCAGCTTGGTGAACACCGGGGACAATGCCCCCAGCATCACTCCGCCCAGCACGAAGGCGTAGGGCTTGAGATTTCTGTGCGGCGCGGTCTGCTCCATCCGTGCTATCCTCTTCTTTGGATCTCGGACCTCCTCTGTGCATCTTCCCTCGTATCTACGGGAGACCTGGAGTTCACGTATGTGAGCGCGTCGGCGCGAAGCCAGCCACGCGCTCCGGCTTCATCTACGACCTCGGCCCAATGCTCCTCATCACGCAAAACCCGGACGATCCATCCTTCCCCGACGGTGCGCACGCTCTCGAAGCTCTCACCGGGACCGGATCTCATCTGTGAGCTTTCGGACGTCACGACGGCCTGCGGGGTTCGATGATGTCTCCACCATCGGCCGAATGCCATGAGTGCGAAGAGCACCGCAAGTGCGCCGAAGACGATCGCCATGCGCCGCAGGCTGCGCTCGTTGCCTATTCTCAGCAGCAGAGCTATCGCGGCGCCTATCGAGACCCATAAGCACACAGTGGCGGTGAGCGCCAACTCGGACAGTGTGAACATGTCGACCACCCGGGAAGCCGCTGCCTGTGACCATGAGAGAGGCGGGGCGGGAGGCCCTCCGGGACGGCCCGCGAGCGCTCGTTCGAGGTTAGCCCGGATATCAGCGTCGCGTGGGGCCATGCGAGCAGCGGTGAGATAGTGCGCGATTGCCTCGCCGCGTCTTTCGATATGGTGCAGTGCATTCCCAAGGTTGTAATGGACAGCCGGACCATCGTGTCCCTGCTCCAGCGCCGCCACATAGGCCTCCGCGGCACGCTCAAACTCGCCCTCTCGATAGTAAGCGTTGCCGGTGGCCAGCACCTCGCAGGTGTCG
>PXBW01000141.1 GCA_003566775.1 candidate division WS1 bacterium | reverse complement strand
GAGACCCGCGATGACGTGGACGCGAGCCGCATTGGCGTGACCGGACTCTCCGGCGGTGGCGTGATCTCGTGGAACCTTGCGGCGGCGGACACACGCATCAAGTGCTGCGCGCCCGTCTGTCAGACCGGATCACAGGAGCAACTGATCTGCGACCGCTGCATCGACGGGCACTGCGATTGCGCCCACTTCATCAACTACTATCGCTGGGACACAGCGAACATCGGGGCGCTGATCGCGCCGAGGCCGCTGCTGGTGGCGGCGGGAGCCGATGACGCGCTCTGGAGGCCCTACGCGTATAAGGACCAGGTCCACCGCATCCGGCGGGTGTACGAGGCGCTGGGCGTGCCCGAGAACTGCGAGCTTGTCGAAGACCTCGACTTTCACGGTTACACGCCGATGCTGCGGAAGGCAATCTTCCGGTGGTTCAACCTGCATCTTAAGGGCGATGGGGCGCCGGTGGAGGACGATGCCACGGACCACGAGGAGCCCGCGGAGAATCTGGCGGTCTTCGGCGGAAACCTGCCTGACAATGACACGATGAGCGAGATCGAGAAGCTCCTGATCCCGCCCGCGAAGCCGGTGGAGGTGCGGTCCGAGGAGCAGTGGCTCGCGCACCGGGAGGATGCGATCAAGCGCCTGCGCGCGGTGAGCTTCCGGCAGGTGCCCGATCCGGTGCGGCCGCGCGTGAAGTTCTCGCGTGATTCCGGCGGCGGAGGTGGCCTCGTTGCGTACCGCTTCGACCTCGATCCGGGCGACGGCTTCGAGGTGCGCGCGCACCTGACGGTGGACCGACTCGGCGACCGCCCGAGACCGGCGCTGGTGACCTGCATGGGCGATGCGCGAACCCCGTACTGGGGCGGCGGCCCCTGCAGGCCCAACACGATTCCCGAAATCGCGCGCGGCGTGGTGGAGGTGCGCGGACTCGGCACCACTTCGATCGGCGAGGGGTTGCAGTGGACCGTGCGACGTGGCGTGGTGAACTGCGGGTACACGCTCCCGGGTCTGCAGACCTTCGACCTGCTGGCGGGGCTTGCGACCTTCCGCGCACAGGACGCGATAGACGAGACGGCGGTCTACGGCGCGGGGCCTCTCGCGGTGCAGGCGATCTACGCTGCGATCCTCGACGAGAATGTGAGCGAGGTCGTGCTGGAGGAGCCTCCGGGCTCACACGAGGATCCAGAGACGCCGGAGATACTCGGTGTGCTGCGCATTGGCGACCTGCCGCAGAACCTCGCGCTGGTCTTCCCACGTCCGATCACTTTCGTGGGCGAGATCCCGGAGGCGTACCAGTGGACGGTGGACATCTACGAGGCGCTGGGCATGAGCGACCGCATCCGCGTGATCGAGAGCGTGGGGGAGTGGGAGCCGCTCGAGGAGTAAACGCCCGCCGATTGGGTCTCTGTTGAGCCGGAGGCAAAACGCTTGAATCAGGCCGCTGCGTTCACGTCGCCGACTGTTTCGCGCAAGCCCGCGGCGCTGCGCGAGCGGCTGCGGCGGCCTGACCTGGCCCTGCTGGCAATGCTGATAGTTGCCGCGACCGTGGCCCGGGTCGCTGTGATCGCGCGCATCCCGCACTTCTTCGGCCCCGGCGATCCAGGCGTGTATTACATGATGGCCCGTGGGGTGCTGGACACGGGACTGCCCCTGCTCGACTTCGTCCATCACCACCTTACAGTTCAGGAGCATCTTCCCTTCATCGCCGACTACTACGAGGCGGCGTTCGCCTACATTCTCGCGCTGGTGATGCTGATCGGCGGGGAGACGGTGACAGCGGCTAAGAGCCTCTCGCTGGTGGCGGGCGTTGCCACGATCGCGCTCGTGTTCGCCTGCGGGCGGCGCTTCAGCGCGGGTGCGGCGCTGCTGGCCGCAGCGATGGTGGCGGTCGAGCCGTGGTCGATCTACTACAGCGGGCTTATCATGAAGGAAGCGCTCGTGAGCCTGCTGGTGCTCGCGTTCCTCTGGAGCTTCGCGACGGAGCTTGAGCTTGAGCTTGAGGAGGTCTCCGCGCGCCGCTGGGTTGCGTGGGGAACAGGCCTGGTTCTCCTGTCGATGATACAGTACGAACTGCTCCCTATTCTCGGGATCGGTTGCGGCGCGGCATTGCTGCTTCGCAGGAGAGAGGCGGTGCCGCCCTTCGCCGCGGCGGTGGTCGCGGTCGGCGGAACACTGACGGCCGTTTCGTGGATCACGGTCGGGGTGCCGCTGTCGGCGAAGCTCTACTTCTTCACCGGGGCGAACTACTTCAACCCGCTACCTCCGGAGAGTGCGCCGGGCGCGGGCTTCATGCGCTATCTGCCACTGCG
Organism: candidate division WS1 bacterium; assembly: GCA_003566775.1. Lineage (GTDB taxonomy): Bacteria > Armatimonadota > Zipacnadia > Zipacnadales > UBA5352 > UBA5352. The sequence goes on along the minus strand of PXBW01000141.1, from coordinate 17,140 downwards.
CTACATCGCGGTGTCAATGGTGCAGAACTGGTATCTGCCGCTGCTGGCAGTGACGATTGCGGGCGGTGTTGCGGTGTGGAGGCGATCTCTGTTTCCGCTGGTGGCACTTTGTTTCGGCCTGTCATTCCTCTATTTCCACGGAGTCGCTATCGACCTGTACTCCCGCGACTTCATCACGCTGACGGTGGTGGGCGCGCCGCTGTTCGGCGTCGGCATGGTTCGATGTGCCCGCAGAGAGTCGCGTGCATGGTCGCGGCTCTTCTGGGCTGTCGTCGCATGGGCCGCGCTCGTGACCGTCATGTCGGGGACTTCGGTTACGGTCAAGGCGGCGGTGCTGCTGTCTCTCGCGGTGTTGATTGTGCTCGACCTGTTGCGGCCTGGTCTGCGACGTCTGACTGCACTCGCGCTGCTTGCGATCTCGTTCGGGGCGATCTTTCACGCACAACTGCCGTGGAACCGCATCTATGAGAACGCGCAGTTCTCCGACTACGCGGACAGACTGGCGCGGCAGAGGGCGGTCGCCGAGTGGCTGCGCGACCACGAGGGCGCGACCGGGCCGGTGATGGCTCCGGTCCCCGGAGAGGTGACGCTCTTCTCGGAACTGCCCGCGGTGAGACTTCCCGGCGAGGTCACGGCGCGGCAGATTGGTGCGACGCTGGAGCGCTATGATGTGAGTCATCTGCTGATCCCGGCCGAACAGATGCCGCCGGACCTCGAGAGGGCGCTGCAGCTTGAGACCGTCGATCGCCGCCACGGCTTCGTTATCCTGCGACCGCTGAGCGGTTATTGAACTGGGGTAACCGCGCTCTGTGCGGCTTTCAAGCATCTCAGTACGTTCGGATTCTGCGTCCTCGATCGTCATGGCCATCAGCCCTTAACCATCACTCATGGCGCCGAGCAGGCCTGCGATCTCCTGCAGCCAGACGTTGTACTCTGCGGCGTGATCGATGTATGTGATCGGTTCGTCCGGCTCTCCCTCACTGCGCCATCCGCCGTCGGGATGCTGGGTTGCCAGTAGAAACTCACAGAATGCTATCGCTGCGTCACGCGCCCGCACGTCGCCGGTATTGCGGAAGTGAATGGTGGCGGCCAGACTGCTCGCGCCACTACTCACATGGGCGAAGTTGTCCTCGGGGCAGCCACGCTGCCATCGGAAGAAACGACCTGCATGTTCGAGCCAGCGCTCTTCCTCCGTCGCCAGATATAGCTGGCCCATCAGCAGCCAGGGCAGGCCGATCTCCCAGTAGGGTTGTTCGGTCTTCGTCAGGTCGATGAAGCCCGTGTCTTCGGCCATCGAGGAGGTGAGCAGACTGCCGTCGAGCGTGGTCTGAAAGTAGAACCGGCCTTCCTCAGGCTGATCGAGGAGGCCGATACACCACTCAGCGGCGCGCAGGGCTACATCGAGACGTCCGAAATGAATCGCTGAAACGCCCACCCAGGCCGTCGGAAGCGACCTGAGTCGATCATCCTCGGCAAAGTGCGGCAGACCACCGCCCTCCTTCTGCTGGGCCATCAGCCAATTCATCACCGGGTAGGACAGATCGAAGCGACCGACGCGATGGGCACCGTGAAAGAACCAGGACATCTTGTGCACGTCCCCACGGTAGGCGTACAGACTGCCGTCCTCACGCAGAGCGTTCTTACGCACCCAGTCGAGGAGCCGATGAGCCGCAGGAAGCCGTCCGGAGATACTCCACGAGTAGGGTTGCTTGTGATATGCGTCCGGGATCGACTCGTCCCAGATAAACGAACCGTCGGGCTGCTGATGGGTCAGTTGGAACTCAACTGCCTTCCGCCCTGCAGTCTGAAACGCTTTCAATCGCGTATCCACGGGCCTTCCTCCTCAGTCTGACCGACGAAACTCCGGCAACCAGGCAATGGCGGGCTGGCTCCGCGCTGTTCCGAAGCGGTAACGGTCTTCTGTGTCCGCGCAATCGACTGAACGCACGTGCTCCTCATGGGAGGCTGTGGTAACGCGGGGGCCCGCTTGAAGACAGCAAGTTGGGCGTGATTCAGCCGCATTCCACGGATAACCCGCATGCCGGTACCTTACTCATTACTTCTCACATAATCCTTCTCGAATCTGAGTTTCGCGCCACATTTGAGTGATATGTGATAGTTCGACCCGGCCACTTCCTGACCTCCTGCAACGCTGAGGAAGATGGCCCAGAGAGAAGCGAGAAAGGTGTTCTCGCCCCGGAAGGCTAATCGTCGGCTGAGGTCACGCGATATTCCGCGGAGGTGTATCGGTTACATGAACCTGCGATCAGCAAGGAAGCTGGCAACACTCCTTCTCCTCGCATCGATCGGGATCGCGGCGGCAGCGGATGATGCGCTTGAACGCCGCCTCGCGGTCATCCCTGATGCTGGCCCCTCGGTCGATGCGCTGGCAGAGGCACTCGACGATCCCGACCCGGTAGTTGCGAGAACCGCCGCGCGCGCATTGCCCGCGCTCGGTCCAGAGGCGCGTGTGGCCATCGGCAGAGCCCTGCGTCACGACGATATGCTCGTGCGTAGAACTGCCGCAATGAACCTCGGCAAACTCGGGAGAGGGGCGCTTGAACTCATCGAACGGGCAATTCGTGATGATGATCCTATGGTTAGACAGGGCGCGATATATGCGCTCGTCGATCTGCCGCCGTCGGCGGAGGTCTCAGAGTTGCTGGAGCAGGCGAGAGAGGATGAGAATCAACTCGTAAGACGTGCCGTCTTGCTGGTCAGCCGCGCAGCCTACCGCACCGCCGAGACGATATCTCTGCCCAAGAGCGGATGGCGATTCAATCTCGATCCCGACGATGTGGGCAGGAACGAGGGATGGTTCGCGGCGGACTTTGATGATACCGACTGGAACGAGATTGAGATCGAACAGGCGTGGCAGGAGGCAGGTTACGATTATGTGGGCGTTGCGTGGTACCGTCGCACCGTCCAACTGCCGGAACGCGAAGAGCCCCACAAAGCGATGCTCGGCTTCGAGGGTGTCGACGAATCAGCGTGGCTGTGGGTCAATGGACAGTACGCTGGATCTCACGACATTGGTCCGAGCGGTTGGGACAAGCCATTCCGCCTGGATGTGGGGAGCCTGCTCCGCTGGGGTCGGGAGAATCAGATCACCGTACGAGTGATGAACACCGCCCACGCGGGTGGCATCTGGCGTCCGGTAAGCGTGGTGGTGCTCGAACCGGCGCGATAAGACTGCCCCACGAATGGCGACAGGCCGCTCTTGGTCTTCGGGTAATGAAGCCCGCCATAGCCTCATACTGGCAGGTTGTCGGCTCAACTCCGCGATCTGCGCGCCTTTTGCATCGGGGTCCGGTGTGTTATAATGCAGCGCATCACAGGGGCCCCGCGTGGACACCTCGTCCGCGTGGTCGTCGCATCATCGCAGCAGGTACGCAGCACCAGTGAACGGAGGTACACCCTGTGGCAACGGATGACACAAAGAAACTGCGCAGGGAGATAGCGGCGATCGGCCTGCTAACGGCTGCGGCGCTCACCGTTGCGAGCCTGGTCTTCAGCACTCGGGACGCCGCCGGGATAGGCGGTTACCTCCCTCAATTCATCGCCGACGCGCTCAATCTCGCTTTCGGCGTCGGCGCATATGCGGTGCCATTCGTACTGCTCGTGATAGGCCTCCTGTTCGCGCTCGAGAAACCTCACGCTGTCTCGGGGCGCGCCCTCACGGGAGCGGGGCTCTCCTACCTCGTCATCCTCACCGCAACGGCGATCCACGTTCCGGCGACCGAACGCTTCGATCCTGAGTGGGTTGCACTATACGGCGGCTACGTCGGTGCAGGCCTCGCGTGGCTCTCACTGAGTATCTTCGGGCACCTCGGCTCATGGATAGTGCTCGCCGGGCTTGCCGTGGTAGCGCTGGTGATGCTCGGGCAGACCTCGATTAAGGCGATCCTGCTGGGAACCGCCCGCCTGCTGCGCGGCATCCTCGCGGCCGGGTGGGGAATTGTACGCGAGGGCGTAGCCGAGATACGAGAGATGCTCGCATCGGCCAGAGGAAGTGGAAGGAAGGCCCCTCCTAAGAAAGCCCGCAGTGCTCCGGTACGCCCGGATCGCCGTCCGACGGTTGAACTCGACTTTGGCGAGGATGAGCCCCCGGACGATGAACGTGAGGGAACACCAGCGCCGCCGGCGGACAATCCAGGCAGGTCGAAGCGCCGCGGTGGCCGATCGAAGAAGCAGTCGAGAGAAGAGCAGGCTGCTTTGCTCGAAGACGACGATCTCTACGCGCTCCCCTCTCTCTCACTGATCACTGAGCTTGAGGATGAGGCCCAGACTGAGGATGGGAGCGAGGAAGCCACCGAGAATATCATCAAACTCGAGGACACGCTCGAGAGCTTCGGTGTCGAGGCGAAGGTGGTCGCGTACGAGCGCGGCCCGGTGATCACACGCTATGAGGTTGAGCCGGGAGCGGGAATCCGCGTGGGCAAGATCGTCAACCTGTCGGATGACCTCGCGATGGCACTTGCCGCGGTCGATGTGCGCGTTGAGGCGCCGATTCCGGGCAAGTCGGCAGTGGGGATCGAAGTGCCGAACCAGAAGCGCGGGATAGTCAGCCTCCGGGGGATGATGGAGGAGGACAACTTCCGCGAGAATCCGTCACCCACCGCAGTTGCGCTAGGCCGCGACATCGCCGGACACGCAGTAATCGCCGATCTCGCCCGCATGCCTCACGTGCTGGTGGCGGGGGCGACCAACGCTGGCAAGAGTGTATGCCTGCACAGCATCATCACCTCGATCCTGATGCGCGTGCGACCGACCGAGGTCAAGTTCGTTATGATAGACCCCAAGCGCGTGGAACTTCGCCTCTACGAGGGCATTCCGCATCTGATGGCACCCGTGGTGTACAGCCCCAAGGAGGCCGCTGACGCTCTGCGCAAAGTCATTCGTGAGATGGACCGCCGCTACGATCAGTTCGCGCTCAAGGGCGTAGTGAACATCGACGAATACAACGCCTACGCGGCGACCGAGAAAGAGCATAATGATGAGGAGTTCGATCCGGTCCCGCACGTGGTAGTCATCATCGACGAACTGGCCGATCTGATGATGCAGTCGCGCTCGGAGTTCGAGTTCTCGATCTGTCGCCTCGCTCAACTTGCGCGCGCCACGGGTATCCACCTCGTAATCGCGACTCAGCGACCATCGGTGAACGTTATCACCGGGACGATAAAGGCCAACATACCCTCACGCATCGCTCTTGCGGTCACTTCACAGCATGACTCGCGCACGATCCTCGACAGGCAGGGAGCAGAGCGCCTGATCGGACGCGGCGACATGCTCTATTCACCGATCGATGACAACCAGGCGCGTCGACTGCAGGGTGCATTCATCCCCCGCCCTGACCTCCAGCGCCTCGTTGATTATCTTTGCTCTCAGGGTGAACCCGACTTCGACATCATACCCCAGGCGCCGGACGATGACGAAGAGGACTTCGCTGGAGAGATCGAGGTCTCGGACAAGCTCTACGCGGCCGCAGTGGAGCATGTGGTCAGCGAGGGTGAGGCTTCGGTGTCCGGCCTGCAACGCCGCTTCAAGATCGGATACGCCCGCGCGGGACGCCTGATCGATGCGATGGAGCAGCGCGGCGTCGTCGGACCGCACGTGGGCCCGAAGCCTCGTGAGCTGCTGCTGAATCCGTCGGCCCTGCAGGCTCATCTCTCCGGCGAGAGTTACACTCACCCCGAGGAGATGGACCATGATCCGGAGGAAGCCGCGCCGAATGAGGAGCCGATGCCGTCAGATGAGACCGAAGACGCGGAGAACGAGCATTCTGCGGATGATCGGGAACAGCACGACGGTGTCGTTGAGGGCTCGGCAGTTGGCGAGCAGTAGATCCTATTGAAGCCCTCCTTTACAGCCCCCACGAAGGAATCCGAGGTGTTTCTGTCGAAGTATCCGGTGTGATGCGCAATCTCTTCGAAGATATTGAGCCCGACAACAGAAGCGACAACAGTGGTGAGGGAGCGGTCCATCCCGGCAATACGCTCAACGACCTGACCGGGAAGGAGTGGATCAAGGCCACGAAGTCATGGCTGGTCTGTGATTCACGCCGCTACCATCAGAATCGTGACACGGAGCTTCATCCCGCGCGCTATCCCGAGGAGCTTGTTGCGGAGTTCGTCCGCTTCTTCACCACGGGTGATGGCTGGGTGCTCGACCCCTTCTGCGGCAGTGGCGCGACGCTCGTCGCCGCACTCGAGGAGCATCGCAACTGCATCGGCATGGAGGTAAACCGACACTACGTCGATCTCAGCCTCGACAGGCTGCAGGCAAAGGCACGGGACACCCGCACCGTTACCGACGTAGTTCACGCGGACGCGCGGGAGATCGCCGCGCCGGGAACCTGGGAGCGAGTTGAGGCAGTTCCGCGGGAGGAAGACGGGCTGCCGCGCTTCGACTTCGTCATGACCTCCCCACCTTACTGGAACATGCTGCGCAAGAGCCGTGGTGGCGTCGCATCCACGCACAAACGGCGTGCAGCGGAGGGGCTTGCCACCGATTACGGAGATCACGAGAGAAACCTCGGCAGCATTGAAGATTATGACGAGTTCATTGAGCAGCTTGGTGTGGTATTCGATGGATGTGCGCGTCTGCTCAAGCCGCAGAAGTACATGGTCGTGGTCGTGCAGAATGTGCGCGTGCCCGAGGGCTATGTCCGCCCACTCGCATGGGATCTGGCGCGCCGCATCAGCCGCACCCTGAGTTTTCAGGGTGAGAGAATCTGGTGCCAGAACAGCAAGAGGCTCGGGATCTGGGGCTACCCGACCACGTTTGTCCCCAACTATCACCATCATTACTGCCTCATCTTCCGGCAACAGGACTGAGGGAGAGAGTTCGCTGAGTGCGACCGTGACTCTCGTATCGCTGGGCTGCCCGAAGAACCTCGTCGATTCTGAGATCATGCTGGGTTTGCTTGAAGAAGCGGGCTACTGCGTGGTCGAGGAAGTGGACGCGGCCGAGGTCATCGTGGTCAATACCTGTGCCTTCATTGAGCCGGCAGTGGAGGAGGCGCTTGAGGCGCTGCTGGACCTGTCCGAACTCAAGTCTGCGGGGGCCAGATGCATAATCTGCGCGGGCTGTCTGACGGAACGCTATCGCGAGAATCTGCTGGATCAGCTTCCGGAGATCGACGCATTTGTGGGACCCGGATCAGTCGGCGAGATCGTCAGTGTCGTAGATAGCTGCCTGCGGGGCAAGCGGAGCCTCGTCAGCGCGCAGCCGCCCTGGTTGTACCATGCCGGGACCCCGCGACTGCGTTCCGGTGCAGAGTGGCTTGCCTGCGTCAAGATCGCCGACGGATGCAGCCATCGTTGCTCGTACTGCATGATCCCCCGGCTTCGCGGCCCTTTTCGCAGCCGCGGGGGCGATGATATCCGCAACGAGGTCTCGAGGTTGATCGATGAGGGTGTGCGGGAGATCTGTATGATAGCCCAGGATACCTCCGCGTGGGGAATGGACCTGGGACGAGAGCAGACACTCGCGCGCCTGCTCCGCACGCTGGAGCTTGACGCCTGGGAGGGCTGGCTGCGACTGCAGTATCTGCATCCCGAAGGCATCAGCGATGAACTGCTCGCCGCCGTAGCCGAAATCCCCCAGGTGGTGCCGTACTTTGACATCCCGCTACAGCATGCCGACCAAAGCGTTCTGCGCAGCATGGGAAGAAGTGGCGACGGCGCATCCTACCTGCGCATTATCGCGCGAATCCGTGACACGCTGCCCGGGGCCGCCATTCGAACCACGCTCATAGTGGGGTATCCGGGAGAGAGTCCGGCGCAGTTCGAACGGCTTCTCGAGTTCGTGCGTGAAGCGAGATTCGATCGACTGTCGGCATTCCGCTACTGGGATGAGCCCGGCACGGCGGCCGCGGATCTACCCGATTCGGTGCCTGAACGCGATGCGACCGACAGGCTGGACGAGCTTATGCTGCTGCAGGCGGCGATCTCGCGCGGAATCAATGAGAGCTTCATCGGCAGCCGACTGCGCGTTCTCATGGAGCGCGTTGGGAATCAGCCGGGCGAGTTTGCTGGACGCTCCTATCGCGATGCGCCGGAGATTGACGGAGAAGTGATCGTGCGGCCGACGGAGGCCGAAGAGCAGGTCCGCCCGGGAGAGTTCATCGATGCGGATGTGATCGGCGCCGATGATCACGATCTGCACGCCGAACCGGCGGATCTGAGCAAATCCACGGACGAAAGGGAGTTGCGCTGATGGCAACTGACAGAGACCTGGCACTGAGATACCTTGGCGACTGTCTCTACGGCGCGATCCTCGGACAGGCGGGGGCGATCCGGCCCTCCGATCTCGTGAGGTCTTTGCCGCAGGGTATGCGCGTCGGCGTCGGTCTGATCAGACAGGTTCTTGAGGAAGACGACCGCTTCGAGGAGATTGCCGGGCGTTTCGAGATCGCCGATCACGAAAGCCTGCGCACCCGGCCCTTCGGTGGGGCGATCACGACCATCATCGAGGAGCATGGAAGGCCGGTACCGGTGGCTTTGCTGATAACTGCGCTCGCGCGCATTCGCCGTGGGTCGCCGCAGTACTTCCAGGATCTGCTGGACGAATTCGTTGCCACGCGTGATGAGATAGTGTACGCCACCAATCACGTCGTTCACTCCGACTGGTTGTTGCTGATGGAAGGCGAGGACGAAGAACAGGTATTGTTCTACAATCGGCTCGACGAGGACGATGATCTGCGTGAACTCTGGCAGGAGTGTGAAGAGCGGGACCTGCGCAAGCGCGATCCGGGCCTGACCGCTGCCAATATACTTGATACCTTCGACCGGCAGATCGGCATGCGACAACTCGCGTTCCTCACGTGGCTGCACCATCCACAGATCTTCGACCCTGTCGGGTTCGTCGAACAGGTGCTGGAGCGAGACGACATCGTCGCGGTCGGCGGACAGTGGATCGGCGAGGATTACGTCAATAGTCTCCATGAGGAGTTGCGTGGCGCATCTGATGAGATCGCCGGTGAGGGCGACGAACTGCCGGAGGTCGACATTGCGGCGATTCTGGCGAAGGACCCACCCGCGACGCCATTCAGGCTTGAGCACGATGATCGGGATAACATTATTGCCATCGTAGGTGGGGTTGAGGCTCCTGTCGGTATCGATGAACTGATAATCGATCTACTGGAAATCGATCCAGAGGAGCGGAGATTCGCCGCCGCAGCTCACGTGCTCGATGAACTGCTCGATGAGCAGCCGGACCTGATTCGCGTCTCACCGGGGCGCTATCTGTCCGGGGAGGCGATTCCTGAGTGGGTGCGCGAGATTCCGCGCCCGCTCATCCCGGTGGAGACTGAGTTCGATGAGGACCTCGTGGTCGAGTGCGCACATCTGCCCGATGACCTGCGGCGGGAAGTGCTCGATCCGATCTACGAGGATGTATGTGCCGGGGTTGAACTCGAGCCGGAGGAGGACCTGATGGCCGATGACAGCGGTGAGTGGCCACTACCGCACCATCATTACGTCGTCGGAACGCTGCCGATCAGGGCCATCGACGCACCGCTCTTTGCCGACGCTCCCGATCTTACCCTTCTCCTGATGCGCTACGGAGAGAGGGAAGTCTATCCCGTATGGCTCAACAGCGACCTCGGCCTGCTATTCGGCCTTGAGCGCTGGTATCATCGGCATCTACCGCCCAGCGGTGCTCTGCTGGGCATAAGCAGGACCGACGAGGCACAGACATATCTGCTCGAATATGATGGGGATACCGACCATGAACTGTGCCCGGATGAAGAGCGCATGGCTGAACTTGAGCGAAAGCGCGAACGGGTCAGTCATCGGCCCATTTCTATCCACGACCTCATGATCGAACTCATGCGGGAACACGAGGAAGGTATCTCGTTCAACGCGCTGTGGGCCGAGATGAACGTGGTCAGGCGCACCTCACGGGTCCAAATAGCATCGATGCTCACGCTCTACCCTTGCTTCCTGCAGGATGACAGCCGATGGAACGTTGATCTCGATTCTATTGATGAACCGATGCGCGAGGAATACGCCGAGTTCATCATCGTGACCGAGGAAAAGGGGGACGACGAGGATCCGGTGGATGACGAAAGCGATGAGGAGACAGGCGGGTAACGCTGCGTTGAGCCGCTTGCGCCGATGCCCGGATGCCGGTATGATACGAAAGCTGCCCGCGGAAAGCAGTCCGCGGGCAGCTTTGTCAACTGAGCAACCCAACTCCGAGACAGTTCACTTCGCAGTCTATTTCGGAAGGTGACCGATGAGATGTCAGAGGTAAGGACTCGCTTCGCACCCTCTCCGACGGGCAACCTCCACGTCGGTGGGGCTCATACCGCGCTCTTCGCATGGCTGTTCGCCCGGCACGAGGGGGGGAAATTCGTCCTGCGTATCGAAGACACCGATGAGGTCCGCTCCACCGAGGAATCCCTGCAGGCCATCTACGACGGTCTGAAGTGGATCGGGATCGACTGGGACGAGGGACCTGATGTCGGTGGACCGTTCGAACCATACGTGCAGTCGGAGCGCCTCGAACTCTACGACCAGCAGTTCGACCGACTGATGGATAGCGGCAGGGCGTACCGGTGCTTCTGCACGCCGGAGGAACTGCAGCAGCAGCGTGAGATCATGCAGGCGCGCGGAATACCCCCCCGCTATGAAGGACCGTGCCGCAACTATGACGAGAAACAGATCCAGACACTTCTGGCCGAGGGGAAGCCTTACTGCGTGCGTTTCCGCGTACATGAGAGCGGAACTACAGTTGTGGACGACCTCATACGCGGTGAAGTCTCCTTCGACAACTCTCTCTTGGGCGATTTCGTCATCCGCAAGACATCCGGCTATCCCACCTATCACATGGCGGTGGTGGTCGATGATCACCTGATGGATATCACGCACGTGATTCGCGCAGAGGAGCATCTGGCCAACACACCATCGCACGTCCAGTTGATGGAGGCGCTGGACTTCGAACGGCCGCAGTTCGCCCACCTCCCGCTGATCCTCGGTCCGGACAGAACCAAGTTGAGCAAGCGTCACGGCTCGGTCAATCTGCTCGACTACCGGGACCAGGGATTTCTGCCCGAGGCGATGCGTAACTTCCTCGCGATTATCGGATGGTCCCCGGGCGCGGAGCAGGAGATTCTTGGTCTCGAAGAGTTGATTCAGAAGTTCACCCTCGACAATGTGAGCAAGTCACCGGGCATCTTCGACCTCGAGAAGGCCACCTGGCTTAACGGGGAGTACCTCAAGACCGCAGATGCGGACTATCTGACCGATCTGCTGGTGCCGATGCTGCAGGAGGAGGGGCTTATCGAAGGAGATCTCTCGCCCGAGCGCAGGGAGTGGCTGGAGCGGGTGGTTGATCTGATGAAGGAGCGCACGCGCCTGCTCAATGACTTCGTGGTGTGGGGTCGTTACTACTTCACTGAGGATTTCCCCTACGACAATCGCGCGCGCAAGAAGTGGCTGCGCCGCGAGGACGTGCCCGAGCGCCTCGATATGCTGGCCGAACGCATCGAAAAGATGGAGAACTGGGATCTGGCCTCCATCGAGCAGGTCATCCGCGGCCTTGCGGACGATATTGACGTCGGCGCAGGCAAGATCATCCATCCCTGCCGCGCTGCGGTGACCGGACAGACCATCGGCCCGAGCCTCTTTCACCTGATGGAGCTTTTGCCGAAGGAGAGTGTTGTTGCGCGACTGCGCAGGGCCGCAGAACTCGGCAGAGCGGGGGAGATGGAGCCTCTGCCGGACGTCGAGGAGTGAGGTTTCGCGGAGACACCGAGAGAATCACGACGGGGTCCCTCTGCAGGGGCCCCGTTTCTGTGTGAGCTGCATCGAGCAGAAAAATTATCCATCGAGAGAGTGAACATCGGCCTCCGACAGGGCGTCAAAGCCAATGAAACACAGAACTACCGAAGACTGATCGGAAGTAAGGATTGGTGGGGGAGGAGGGTGCTGTCCCCGCCAGCACCCAATTCCCCCGCCGCATCACGTACGAACTTGCATCGCCGGCGCCACCTTTACCCTTCGCCCCGCAGAGCCGACACCTGTCCGCACAATATCGTAGCTATTCGAGGTAATCGCGTAGCAGCTTGTTGCGGTTCGGGTGGCGGAGCTTCTTGAGCGCCTTCGCCTCAATCTGTCGGATCCGCTCACGGGTTACCTCAAAGATGTGCCCGACCTCCTCGAGAGTGCGCGAGTACCCGTCCTCAAGTCCGAAGCGGAGCTTGAGCACCTCGCGCTCCCGTTCGGTCAGCGTGTCGAGTACCTTCTCGAGCTGCTCGCGCAGTACCGAGTTGGAGGCGACATCCACGGGGGTGCCGACCTCTTCGTCGGGGACGAAGTCCCCGAGGTGACTGTCCTCCTCCTCGCCGACCGGCGCCTCGAGGGAGAGGGGATCGGGAGCGATCCGCTTGATCTCGGCCACGCGCTCAACCGACAGGTCCATCTCTGCCGCAATCTCCTCGAGCGTGGGCTCCCGGCCCAACTGTTGAAGCAGCGCCCGCGATGTGCGGACGACCTTGTTGATCGTCTCTACCATGTGAACCGGGATCCGGATGATACGTCCCTGATCGGCTATCGCTCGCGTGATGGCCTGCCTGATCCACCATGTGGCGTAGGTGCTGAATTTGTATCCCTTCTTGTAGTCGAACTTCTCCACCGCACGCATGAGGCCCATATTCCCCTCCTGGATAAGGTCCAGAAAGCTCAGGGTGGAGCGACCTGCGTACTTGCGCGCGATGCTCACAACAAGGCGCAGGTTCGCATCAGCAAGCGCCTGCACCGCCTCCTCGTCGCGCACCTTCAGACTCTCTGCATGCACGCTGTGCGGATCGATCTGACTGTCGAAGAACGCGAGCACCTCGCACCGCGGACTTTGTTCCCTCTCTTCATCCCCCGGTTGTTGCCGGACAATCTGCGGGCCGGCGGACGCCTCGCCCGCTGCGAACACAAGTCGCACCGATTCCTGCAGCGGATATCCCGTCATTCCGGCTACGCCTTCTTCGCCGGACTGCAGACTCACGGAGTAGGTCATGCGTGGCGACCACGGCTCCGCCGGAATGATGCGCAGGGAACGCTCCTCCGGACTGTACTGCAGCGAACACTGCACCTCCTGATCGGTCGAGTCGGTAACTGTCAGGGTGCCTTCCCCGACGGTAGTCGGGTCCAGATCGCGGTCGAAGTACAACACGGCCGCATGGGTGGGATCGAAGCCGTACTCTCCGTCCTCCGGTACAGTGTCAATGACACGCGGCGCGGCCTTCTGATTTGTGGTCGTGAAGCGAAAGCCGAACTCTTCGGCAAGACGCTTTACGCCCTCACTCACGATGCCATCCTCACCGGCGGCAACGGTCACGATGAATTCATTGCGATGCAGCAGATTCTCCTCGGGCCGGAAGATGAGTGTGTCGGGAGCACCCCCCATTACGACCTCTCCAGACACCTCGCGGCCCTTCGTATCCTGCACCGAGATCGCGCGGTCGCTGACACTGGACTCGTCTATACCGTCGTTGAACTGCACTGAGATCTCACGATGTACCTCGACGTCCTGCTCTGCATCTGCGGGGCGTGTTGCAGCGATCGCCAGCGGTGCTCCCGCTACGTTGGTCGTGAACGACCATGTGATGTTGTTTCCAGGATCGCGCCCCATAAGGTCACAGATCCCGTCGTCCGTAGCCTCGATTGTGACGGTGTAGGTAGTTCCCGGCCGCAGTCGCTTCTCCGCCCGGAACCTGACGCAATTCCGGGCAGGATCGAACTCCGCCTCACCTTCGCCCATGTGTATGCGCTTGGCAAGCTCTACTTCCTCTGAAGCGTCCAGTAGCGGTACCTTGCCGATGTTTCGGAGGTACATGCGCACGGAATCATCCACGGGGACGGCTTCGGCCTCGGAGAAACCTCCGTCATCATCAGCAGAGCTATCGTCGTCATCGTCCTCAAGAGCCTCTTCAGCCGATGCTGCGACACGTATGTCGGCCTCGCTCAGGACGGAGTAAATGTCTTCGATATCGTCGGCGTCGAGATCCTCAACATCGCCGAGAGCGTCCTGAATCTCCTCAAAGGTCAGATAACCCTGCTCCTGACCCTGAGAGATCAGCGCCTTTACCTCGTCGATATCTTTGACCTCGTCGTCTTTCCCTTTCGGCAAATAGTTCAACTCCTTTCGACACCGGCCCCATCGGCCCTGTGTGTAGCCGATGGGCGTCGTCTATTCGTCATCGAGGAAGGGATCTCCATCCTCTACAGCCCACGGGTCGTCCGCGGGCGGCCCGGACGGCTCCTCATAGTCCATCCCTCGCGAGATCGGTTCTTCGTGCGAGTCACGATCCTGTTTCGATACATTCGTTGAAATGTCCCTAACTCCCTCCGCGGGAGTCGAGGAATCTTCTGATTCGGCGGACGCTGAGGCGTCCCCTCGAATCTGAGTATCGCCGAAGTACCCCCGGCCGTTACTGCCACGAAGGCTGCGAACGATGGCCTTGTACTGCTGCACTTTGGGGTGATCAGGAGACAGCTTCCCGCTGTCGATACCCTCGCTGACCTCACGCCGCAGTTCTTCGAAGTCCTCGACCTCGATTTCGGCGTCGTGATCTGCCACGGTATCCGCCGGGGCCGTCGCGGCCGCTCCCCCGGACCGTCGATGTGCGCGCAGCAAGCGGATCGTGGCCTCAATCTCCGCTTTACAGGCCTCATCGTCCTGAGAGCACGGTACGTCCGCAACAGTCAGTTCCACGCCGCGACGCCTGACCCCTCCCACCTCAGGCAATCCTTCCACCAGTGCTCGCGCGTCGATTGCGTCCTGCTCTGCGAGTTGTCGCGCGAGTGCCTCAAGGATTGTCGCGTCAGCCTCGGTGAGCATGTCGTTCGGCTCCAGACGCTCCACTACCCCGCGTGCGATCTCCGGATCTTGGAGTGCTCGCACCAGCATTTCGGTCTCTGCCGTCAGTTTTCCTGCGGGAGGCTTTGAGAGCAACTCCGTGATATGCGTCGAGTCCGGGGAGGACCTGCGCTGCCTGCGGCGGCCGCCATCTTCAAGTAGCCGCTGCTGTAACTGCATCTTCAGTACACGAGCCATCGAGTCCGTTCGACCGGGATCGCCTCGTCCCCACAGATCGGCCGCCCGGCCCACGAACTCGTCGCGCCTGGGCCAGTCTTCTATCTTCAGTAGGATATCCACCGCCTTGCGTGCGGCGTCTGCGGCCCCCTCGGGGCCGCGATCTTCGTGTTGCTCGAATATCATCCGCAACTGATACTCTATGGGGGAGATCCGCCGGTCGAGGAGTTCGCCGAATGCGTCCGCTCCATGCTCCATGACGAACTCGTCCGGATCTGTGTTCTCCGGCAGTACGATCAGACTCGCCGATATCTCTGCCTGCTCGACCACGTCGAGATTCTGCAGGGCAGCGCGCGCTCCGGCGGTGTCGGAGTCGTACACCAGCACCACCTCGTCGGCGTACCGGCCGAGCAATTGAAGCTGCCGAGCGGTGAGGGCGGTACCGAGGCCCGCCACGGTGTTGCCGATCCCGGCCTGGTGGAGTGAAATCACATCCGTGTAACCCTCAACGATCAGGGCGCGGCCCTCCGCCGAGATGGCCTGGCGCGCCACCTCCAGCGCATAGACCGTGCGCCGCTTGCGAAACAGCGGAGTCTCCGGCGAGTTAAGGTACTTCGCCGGATTCTCCGTATCGAGAGATCGTCCCCCGAAACCCACTACTCGCCCCGACACGTCGGCGATCGGGAACATGATCCGATTGCGGAACGTGTCGTAGTGCCCTCCGCGATCGCTGCGCTTCACGAGGCCGGCTTCCTCCGCAATCTCGGCGTTGATGCCCTTCTCAGCGAGCACGTCCAGCAGATCGTCCCACCGGTCGAGCGCGTAGCCTATCTTGAAGCGATCGATCGCCCTGCGGGAGAACTCCCGTTGGCGGAGATAGTCTCTCGCGTGTTCGGCCTCCGGTGCGTCGAAGAGATGCGAGATAAACCGTCTGCACGCGATCTCATTCGCTCGTTCGAGTAACTCCCGTCTCTGCCGCCGCTCGGTGGCAAGCGGATCGCTTTCGATCGTCACACCCGCGCGACGGGCGAGCATCCGCAGAGCCTCGGGAAACTCAAGACCCTCGCGATTCATCACAAACGAGAACAGATCCCCGCCCTGACTGCAGCCGAAGCAGTACCAGAGGCCGCTGGCGGGATCGACCGAGAACGAAGGGGTCTTCTCCTCGTGAAATGGACAGAGACCCTTGAAGCGCCCGCCGGCCTTCTGCAATCGTACATACTGACCTATCACCTCGATCGGGTCGAGGCGTTCGTTGATCTCGTCCTTTGCGCGGTCGAAGTCCATGTGAGTCTCGTATCCCGGTCTGGTGGATTGCTGACATCAGGCCCTGTAATGCAGTTGCGACGAGAGGAACAGGCGGCGCCAGCAATGCCGGACGCCGCCCTGTAGGTCGCTCCGTTTGCGTGGCCTCTAAGAGTTTCGACATGCGCGTGAGATGACCTTCCCGATTCTCTCCCCATATCCGCGACTCCGCGCCACACCTCAGGCAGGTGATTCTCAGGACCCTGCCGAATCCCACGCCGAAGACAACGCGCCGTCCTGTTGAGAAGAGGAGAATGAGATGAAGAGAGAGCTTCTGCCCGTGACCGTTAGCAACAACCGCCCACTGCTTCTGATCGCCGTGGTATTGTGCGCGATTCTGTCCTGCGCGGCGTGGGCAGGCCCACAGCAGGTCACGATTCTGCACTTCAACGACTTCCACGGTCATGTGCTTGTGCCTGAAGAGGAGGATGGACTCGGCGGCATTGCTCGGATCGCATCTGCCGTCGAGCAGATCAGGGCGGAGAGCGCTCAGATCGGCGCGAAGACGCTCGTGATGATCGCCGGAGATGTACTGCAGGGCACACCGTTCTCGACGGTCTTCCGTGGTGAGGTGGATGTACAGGCACTCAACGTCATGGGAGTCGATGTAATGGCGCTTGGCAATCACGAGTTCGATTACGGAATGCCGAACCTGCATCGACTCATCGAGATGGCGCAGTTTCCGATGCTGTCGGCCAATATCCGCCGCAGGTCCGACAACACGCTGGTCTTTCCGGGTACAGCCCGTTTTACGGCGGGAGATGAGTCGATCGCCGTTATCGGCCTCGTCACGCCGGAG
>PXBW01000331.1 GCA_003566775.1 candidate division WS1 bacterium | reverse complement strand
GAGGGAAACAGGATTTCAGCGATCCTGGCCAATCCGGGCTGTTCCGGGGTGAGATCCCCCGATGTGATGAAGCGGCGTTCTGCAAGATCCGGCCTGATTACCGCATAGCCGCGGTGAAGCCCTTTGAAGGCTGAGCCATCCGCGGTGACCGATCTTACCTCGATCTTGTCGTTCTGGATCAGGCCTCCGGCGATTCGGCGCCCGACAAGCTGCTGTCTCAAGGCGCTTTCGCTCTCGGAGCCTGGCAGATGAAGGATGAGAGAAACATTAACCGTTCCGGTCAAATCCTCCATGGTTTCAATTGGTTCGAAAACGCCTGATTTGTTTTCCATTTCGGGCTTCATTCGCCCCTCAGACACCGACACTTGATGCAAGACGGGAATGACCCTCCCCGACCAGGGCTCAAGGCCAAGATTGCGCGTGATAAAATCGGCTAATCCCAGAAATGAAAGAGGGCTTGGGATGCCTGCCGCAAAATCGTTCATGATCAGATTGACCCGGCTGGCCCTGATGTTCTTGACGACATAGAGGTTATGAATATCCGTCATTGTGCGCCCTCCTGAACAGATTTGGTTTTCCGCAAACGATCCTCGAAATGCGGAGAGCTCAGCGCCTTCCGGGCGATGTCGAATTTCTCGTCACGCCCCCAGTATCGCTTTATGAGAATCTGGGGGATGGTAGGGGTGTCTGGAAGCCCATCGACATCCCGGCCATACTCTTCGGCAAGATTTTTCGCATCCAGAAGGGTTTCGTGAATAAAGGAAGCCGCATCCCGGATAAGACGATCCGCCGTGCGATCCAGGGCCGCACGCGTATCCTGGTTGTTGTATACCCTGTCAGCCTCAAGCATCTCGGCATAACGCAGGACCCAGATGGCAACCTCATCATCCCGCCAACGGGGGAAACTACCGCCGTGAACGAACCTGTAAAGCTCGGCATCCCCTTGCTGAAGTGTTGGCGGCATGGTTGCGAGAAAGCGAACCCTTGGACCTCCGATCGCACCGGAGATGTTCTGGGGCTTTGAGCTGACCGCAGACTCGACCCATTTCCCCCTGTTGATTTGCGGACCCTCGGGATCTTTCTTCTGGAACTTTCGCGATCTGAACAATTCGCGCATCCCCATGAAGGTTGTCGCAGGCGATACTGGGGTAATCTGCAAATCTCCGCCTCCCGGGCGGGGAACGAAGATGATCGGAAACTCACCCGCGCCTAGCTTCAATGGAATGCTCGGCGGCGAAAGAAGAACATCCCTCATCGCCTCAAGAACGTCATCTCCAAAGACAGTGGCGAAATCCGCCAGAACCCGTTCTGAATGCCCTTCGGGGTTCAGAATGTGGTCAATGATGGACATTGTCGGGTAGTCCTGAACCTCAAGGGGGCGGAAAACAACCTTGCAGAAAGGGATATCTGGCGCATTGACCGATGGCAGGATCGTTGATCGGAGGTTGGATTTCAGATCGTCGAAGCGCAGTGTTGCGTGCTCTCCATCCACACGTGGACTAACCAGTTTGATCAAGTGGCTCCCGCTTCTTTCGCAGATCCTGCGCGCCACCACGGCAGTGAATTCACTGGTCAGCGCATCTCGCATTTGCCGGAACTCATCCAGAATATCGTCAAGCAGCAGGATCCTTCCAATTCGTTTGAAGGAGAGAAGTTGATCTTTTTTCAATGATTTATCTGGGCCGAAGTTCCCGTCGTCATTCTCTTTAGGCATTTCAATTCCTCAAACAGCTTGACTTAGAATATGACAGCAACAACGATCACCAAAGGGAAATAAATTGCAAAATGAAAGAAAGACATGATAGGAGAAGAAATTCGCTTTGCTTGGATCGAAGCTTGTCTGCGGTATGGTGGGGCCTTTGGTGCTGCTGAAAAGGTTGTCTATCAAGAGGTGTTCGGGGTTTCGGAAGACAGTGTTTCACGGCACCAAGCGCGTTTCGTAGAGGCGTTCGAAGCCCAAGCTGGAGAGGTTTTTGTTAAGGACCAGAACATGCGGCCTATGTCTGGGCGCCTTCATTTGCGTGACGACGTAATGCTTCCGAAGAAGTCAATTTTTCCAAAGATTCCATCATTGCAGGGGTGGCTAAGGCAGAATTTCGGCGCGCGGCAGTATGTTGAGGCGGAGGTGCCGCGACTTGATCCCGAACCTTGGGTGCTTAGGTCCATGATCAGCGCCATACGCTTAGCGGAACCCGTTCGTATCAAATACCACTCAAAGAAAAGCTATCGCGACCGAGTCATTTCCCCACATGCCCTGGCACGTGTCGTTGGCAGGATACATGTCAGGGCATTTGACCATGAACGAAATAACTTCGGTGATTTTGTTTTGTCACGCATAACGTATGTCGAGCGCGGACAGCTCGTACAGAGTTATGTGAGTGCAACGCAAGATATTGAATGGAACCAATATGTTACTTTGCTTGTAAGGCCAGTTGCCACGCATTCGGAGCCATTGAACCTGTCTGCTGTTGATCGGGATTATGGGTTGGGCCAGCAAGGTAACAAGCTGATCCGTGTCAAGAAGGCTCTTGCGCCATATCTCATTGATGAGCCTCGCGAGGGTTTTGATAATATTGTGGATGTTTTATCACCACCATAAATTCACTATTGAAACAGCGGTGCGTTCTGCCTTGACACTTCAAATGACGGTATGAATTAAGTGACGAGGGATTCTCTTATCTAGACCATTTTTTTATCTTGATGGGCAAAGTGGTTGCTGAAATGATTAAATCAAGCAGAAGGGCGCGGGCAAGTCGCGGCGGTAGCGCGTCCCCGCAACCAACGCTATTTGTTTCATAAAATCAGAGCCCCCCAGCCCCTTGCCGCGGGTCCGTTGGCGTTTGCGCCCTTTTTGCGCGCGCCTGTAGTTCCTGGTGCTTCAACCAGCCCTCAAGCCTCGCAGTGCAGGTTCACGACGTCGCGTGACCTGCCCCCCGGTCGTCCCTCGTTCATAACGAGAGTCCTTGGGGTTGCAGCGCGATGCTTGCGCGAGAGGCAGAGTCCCCAAGCCGTCAAGCTCCAAGTCCCTATGAGCCCCCGTTCAATAACCAACGAAGGGTCGTCCCTGATATATGAACGACACCCAAAATAAATTGGAGCCCTCCCACAGAATCGAGTTTTCCCCATAAAAATAAGGGAATTCACGCCATTTCAGGGTCATATCCAGAAAAGCGAAGGGCAAACACCATCTCGTCCGAGTTTTCGCGGCGCGGAACCGGGTCAGGGGGCACCCATATGGGTGAGATCAATCCATTGAAGAAGGAGATGACAAAGGGTCATGAGGGGCGATCACGCGCTTGAGGCGTGGACAATCCGAACCGGTAACCGGGAATTCCGCGGGAAGGAAACGGAATAACCCGTTGAAGTAGCTGTTCCTTCGCAATATGAGGGGATAAGCCTGTGACCGGACCCGGGGGTTCGGTGCTGACCCGTTCTCGGCTTATGGGACAGCCCCACAGAAGAACGGGTATCGGGTGCGAGAGGGCGGATCTCAAAGAGCCCCCATGAACCGGCATCGAGGGGCACCTACGATGAGCCGGAATAAGCTGTCCGGAGAGGGGAAAAGACCACCCGCTCCAGACTTGCCCGCATTAAAAACAGACTTGCAGGCATTAAAAATGCTGATCACAGTTAAAAGGTGCCCTCAGCATAACCTGCGAACGGCTTTGTGGAGGGTCTGAGACCCCGTGGGGACGGAGGCGAGTGTTGGCAGGTGGGCGTGCCTGCTCATGTTGTCGATCATCGTCATCTCCCACACAGCGCGCGCACCAAGCCCGGGGCCTGCGGCGAGGGATGGTGCAGCGATCATGGGGGTATCATTTGGCCAGGCGGGATGGTCGGTATTCCACCGTGATGCGCATGGATAAATGTGAGAGCCCCGGTGTTCTCAATGGTTTAGGACGCGCTTGATCCGGACCCTTCGGCGCGCTGACGTGTTATGCATCGCACGTCAGGCGATCTGCAGTGAGGCAACGAAGCTCTTGGAGCATTGGGCAATCCGCCGCGAATCAGAGCTCTTCGGCGCGTTCCGTCACTTGGATATCGACCTGAGCAACGAACCCGTCGATCAGGCGGATAAGGGCCTGATCGCCTGGATGTACCGGATCAAGGTTCGCCCGAAGCGTGTTGCAGGCCGCCTTCAGCTCCGCCCATGTGATCGCAGAAAGGGTCATGCGATCCAGGACAGAGGTCAGTCCCGAGCGGTTCTCGGTGGCCAACTGCCACACCTTCTTGGGGAGCGTTGCAATGTCCACTCGGTCGAGAAGCGTCGCATCGACCTGCGGCCCATCGAGGCCGCATTCGCGCCAATGTCGCGGATCTGCCGGGGTTTCAAGGATGTAGAGCAAGCCGAGCGTGTTGCGCGGCCCCGAATACTGCTCTTCCCATGCGAAAAGGGCGGCATATTTGATGATCTGGACCGCTCTGCTCTTGGCTTTGAGCTTCAATTCAACGCCCAAGGCTGACCTGCCAGACACGAAAAACCCGTCTTGCTGGGTCACATTCTCGGTTCTGGACCACCCATAACGCTGTCTGATTTCACGCCCGAGTGATGTGTAGGGGCCGGGATCGCTGATCCCCAGCGGCTTCGCGAAGCAATGTTCGATCATCATGTCGGGCGCGATCGCGAAGGTGATGTCAAAAACGTGGTTCAGGATTTCCTCCTGCCGCGCGAGCCAGACCTTATGCGCGTCAGCCGTTCGTGCGCGCGCATAGAGTGGCCCCGACTTGTTCACATGCTCAGCTGGAACGCTGATCCGGTCACCCTCTTGTTGCCAGAGGCGTTGTGGGATCGATTTCATGCCCACGTATTGCGGTGCCCAATAGAACTGATCGGCGATGTCCCAGTATTTCTGGTTCCAGCTGCTCCTG
>PXBW01000009.1 GCA_003566775.1 candidate division WS1 bacterium | reverse complement strand
CGACGCGCTTCCGGTGCGGCACTCGATGAGACAGGTGCACTTGACGCGACAGCCGGTGACCGACGAGCAGGCCGAGGCGGCGCGTCAGAGCCTCGTGCGCCTCGAGGCCGAGGAGCCTGAGGACGAGCGAGCCGCAAGCAGGCGGCATACTCATATGGCGCGGGCGCAGCGTATCATCGACCGCCATGCGGAGCAGCAGGAGCAGCCGACGCTTGAGTACGACGTGCACGTCATCCGACTCGGTGAGGTGGCATTCGCCAGCAATCCCTTCGAGTATTACCTCGACTATGGGATGAGGATCGCGGCGCGCAGTCCGGCGCAGCAGACCTTCATCGTCCAGCTTGCCGGGCATGCACGGTATATCCCGACGGCGAGGGCGCTGGAGGGTGGCGGCTATTCCGCGGACGGCAACAACCGCATCGGATCAGAAGGCGGGCATCAACTTGTCGAGTATACATTGGAGATGCTTCACGAACTGTGGACCGATGACGAGTGATTCGGGATTACCCACACAGTGATCAGATTATCTTCGCAACCGAGGTGAACCGTCGATGAGCACAGATGTGCTTGGAGTCGTCGCAATGGGTATCGCCGGAGGGCTGCTTCTGATGGGAGGCGCTATCGAGGCGGCTGCCTTCGTCGACCACGGCGCGGTAGCGCCGGTCTCGCGCTCGCGAGGGGCGACGGCAGCCGAGGACGCCGAAGGGAATCGCATCGTCCTCATCTGGCTCTCCGATCATCGCGGCTGCCGATCGCTGCTCGTCGTTGACGCCGAAAGCGGCGAGACCGAGCAGATACCGGTCGAAGTGAAGATGCACGACTCACCATTCCATGTGCTGCACTCGACCGGGGACAGGTGGTACTCGCTCTTCGGTGAACGCTTCTACGAGTTCGATCCGGCGACGCGCGAGTTCACTTTCACCGCCGATACGCCCTCCCGGATGGGCATGGGGATGCGCGAGGACGCCTCGGGCATGATCTGGGTGGCACTCTACCCAGACTCGCACCTCGTGCGTTTCGACCCTGCAACCCAGGAACTGGTTGATTTCGGTTCGCTCAATACGGAGAACTGGCCGCAATACCCAAGCCGCCTCGCCGTTGATGAGGCAGGCTGGGTCTACCTCGGAATCGGCAATACACGGGCGCAGATCGTCGCCTTCGACCCCGAGACAGGCGCCACACACAGGCTGATTCCGGACGATGAGCGGCCGGAGGGAGCCGCGGGTGTGGTCTACCCGACAGGCGACGGCCAGGTCTACGCGACGGCCAGAGACTGGGGCAACTACACAGTACTGGCAGGCGAGTTGACACCGTGGGAAGAAGCGACGCCTGTTCCGGCACCCGCGAGGGTAGGATCACAGGAGTCGGTCTTCCGCGGCTTCCCGGACGGCAGCCGGTTGATGGAACTCGACGTGCCGGAGCGTCGCATGGTGATCCGCGATGCCGACGGCACCGAACGCGAGGTGCATTTCTCGTACGAGTCGGACGGCTCGCACGTCCTCTCCCTGCAGGAAGGTCCCGACGGGGCCATCTACGGTTCGACCGGTCACCCGCTGCGGGTATATCGTTTTGACCCGCGGACGGGCGAACTGAGCGACAACGGTCTGCTCGATCACAATGGACACTGGAATGCCGTGACGGTGCAGGCGGGGAAACTCTACGCCGCAATGTACGGCAATGGGATCCTGTTCGAATACGACGTGACGCGGCACTGGGCCGATCGAGACGAGAACGATCCGAATCCCCGCGAACTGATGCGGTCACACCCGGACATCTGCCGCCCCCACGCCCTGACGGCGCATCCGGACGGTCGGCACGTGATCATGGGCGGAACCCCCGGCTACGGCTTCACCGGCGGCGGGCTGCTTATCTACGATACCGAGCAGCACACCGGAGAGGTGATCCCTCACACCGAGCTTGTGCCCAACCAGAGCACCAACTGCCTCATCGCGTTGCCCGACGGTAACCTGCTCGGTGGCACGACGATCATGCCCGGCACCGGTGGTGAGCAACTCGCCACCGAGGCGCAGCTTTACATCTTCGACTGGGAGGATCGCTCGATCGTCTGGCGCGAGACAATTCTGCCGGGGCGCGCCCGGATCATGGACCTTGTCGAGGGGCCCGATAGGCTCGTCCACGGCTTCGCGGTCGATTCAACCTACTTCGTGTTCGATCCCGCCGAGCGCGCCGTGGTACATCAGGAGGCGCTGCGGGAGTCCTACGGCCAACTGGCGGGAGCGCAGGCGCCTCGTGTGATGATCATGGGCCCGGATGGCTTCATATACACGGTATTCACTGGCGCCATCGTCAGGATCGACCCCGGCAGCTTCGCTCATGAGAAGCTGGCGGAGATCCCGGCCCATGCGAATGCCGGTGTCGCGCTTATTGACGGCCGCATCTACTTCGCCGCCAGTTCGAGGCTCTGGAGCTACGGTCTGCCGCAAGTGGTGGAGGAGTGATTGTGCTCGAGGACGGCCGGGGGCCGTGCGTCCCGGCCGGTAGCCGACAGGGGCGATCGTGCGTAAAGCGCAGGTGAGTGTGATGACGCATTCGAGGGCACGTGGCCTTATCTGTGGGGTGATGGTGGTGCTGTCGCTTGCGGGAGGGGCCGATCCCAACTGCGCCCGGGCCGATGACGGCGTGTTCGGCGAGGATGAACGCCTCCTGACCGCCTACTTCTTCTCGCGCGGGCCATGGGACGACGTGGCCGTCACCTCCGGTGGTGGGCTTGGCATGACCGGCCCGTGGACGAGCATCTACCCTGAGGCGGACGATCCCCGTGCCGCGATCTTCGGCCTCGAGAGTCCGCGGAACTGGCCGGACGGGTCCGCACCGGATCCCTCTCGCTGGCCCGCGACCTACCGCGATCCCGAACAGTATCCGCTCTGGCTCATGGCGGAGTGGCGGGCGATGAAGTGGAGCGGCCTCGACTTTGTGCTGGTCGATACCTGGCACTCCCTGCTCTTTCACGCCGATCTCACGCCTCAGGCGGGCTTCGAGGGTTTCGTGGAAGCCTGGTTGGAGATGGATCGGCTCGGTGAGGAGCCGCTGCCGATGGCGATGCTGCTGGAGACGCCCTTCGCGTGGTATGAGCCAAAGGACGGTGACGCCACCGAGGCCTCGGCGGACGGCATCATCGAACTGTGGGAGCCCACGCGGGCCTTCCTGCGCCAGTTTTACGGTGAGCCGGGGTACGAGCCGCCCCTGTCCCTGCGCGCGCTGGCCCGCATTGAGGTCGAGGGCGAGGCGCGACCGATAGTGCACTTCTGGTTCCCCACGTGGATCGATGCCGGGCTGCGCAGGTGGGATGAGTGGACCTTCACCGAACTGCGCCGTCTCTGCCGGGAGACCTTCGGCGTCGAGCCCTTCATCGGAGTCAATCAGCATCTGCATGGGCCTGAGTTTGTCGGCGGCTGGAGCGGAGAGCAGCCGGACGGAGGCCGCGTCGACATCTCCTCGACGGCGGGCGTCGTTGATTACGATGTCGCATGGTGGGCGGGCCTCGCCGGGCCGCAGATCTACCCCGACGCCATCGCGCTCGGGCCGGGCCACTGGTGCCCGCGGCAGACCGGCGACGAGCCCGTGACGCCGCATTTCAGTGAGGACTATGGCGAGGATCAGTTCCGCTACCTCCGATGCTGGCGCGAGGTCTTCTCCGATCCGGCGCACTTCGATCGCCGGCTGGTGATCATCGAGAGTTGGAACAATAACGATGAGAGTTGCCTGATCTCGTACACCCGGCCCGAGGTGTTTCGCACCGAAGATGGAGCCATCATCGACCGCTGGCCTGATACCCCCGAGTTCTACATGGAGTTGACGCGCGAGTTCGCGCCTCACTGGAAGGCGGGCACGATCCCGGAGCGCTTCCGCGACGAACCCTGACCTTGCGCGGACAGTGGATGGGCGGCGAATGGATACGGGTGACCGATGAAGGTGCCGGGAACCACCCTCGGGAAGCTCAAGTCACGCGCGCTCATCAGTAAGCATTGCTGTCCAATGGAGTGCCAATGATGAATCATCTGATGCTTGCCGGAACCGCAATGATCTTCGCCATATCAGTGATGGGTGGAGATGCTGTCGCCAAACAGCAGAGCAGGGCTATCACCGCTGAAATGCGAGCGAACGCGCTTGCGAATGTCGAGCGGTACGATTGGGCGGCCGAGCAACAGAGTTCGGCGATCCGTGCCGCCCGGGCGTGGGTCGCGATGGACGATGACGAACTGTGGGAGCTGATCACCAGCCAGGAGCTGCCTCGCGACATTCATACTAACAAGGAACTCGGCTGCCCCAACTGCGGGGACGGCATCGTCCCGTATGGAAACTATCCGTGGACGACGGCGGGAGATGCCAGCAAGGCCAATCTTCGCAGCGCCAGCATCCATGTGGAGGGTCTGATTCCGTGGAAGCTGCGCTGCCCCAACTGTGAGGAGGTCTATCCCAAGAATGACTTCTGGTCCTACTATCAGAGCGCGCTTGACGAACACGGCTTCTTTCGGCGCGAACTCGGGGACGAGTCGTTGCTTTACAACGAGGAGCATCCCGACCCCGATGACCCCCTGCACAAGCTCTACGTGGATGACGGGTACGGGTTGACCGACAGCGACGGCAACCGCCATCGCTTCATCGCCTACTACAACTCCTGGATGCAGTGGACGAATATCCGGCGTGGATTGGACGCCCTCGCACATGCCTACAGCCTCACCTCCGATCCTGTTTACGCTCACAAGGCTGCGGTGCTGATCGATCGAATCGCCGACGTCTATCCTGACATGGACTTTGAGCCGTTCCATCGCATGGGCTTTGAGCACTCCCACTGGGGCACCGGGATGGGCCGCATCATCGGCTGCAGTTGGGAAGGCGGCGCGGTCCAGCGCATGGCGG
>PXBW01000357.1 GCA_003566775.1 candidate division WS1 bacterium | reverse complement strand
GGTGGAAGCCGAGCCACTCGGTGGCCCCAGGCCCGTCTTTCAGAAGATATACCAGCCGAGAATCTACCGGGAGATCGTTTACTTCAACAATCGCGAGGGCGATCTTGAGCGGCACGCGCTGATCCGTGACGGCAGAGTGTACATCACCCTCACAGATCTGATGCGGCACATCGGTGGTTCAATCATCTGGGGACCGCGGCACGATCATATGGAAGTCCACCGGAATGAGTTCACCGTGCGCGTATACCCCAACAGAGAACGGGTGCTGGTCAACGGGGTAGAGCAGATGCTGGATCGCACGACTTTCCGCAAGGAGAACCGTACCTACGTGCCGGTGCGATCATTTGCCGCGCTCTTCGGAATCGCTACGGAGTGGGATTTCCAGGATGAGCGCGCCTACGTGATCTACCAGGAATAGCCGCAATAGCACCGTATTGCGAGCGGGTTAATGATGGTCGAGGCTGACCAGGCCCGGAAGTTGATCGCCGCGGCCCGCAGTGCACGCGAACGGGCCTACGCCCCTTACTCGGATTTCACCGTCGGCGCAGCCGTTCAGTGCGCCGACGGTCGCATATTTGCGGGCTGCAACGTAGAGAATGCATCTTACGGTCTGACCGTCTGCGCCGAGCGAGTAGCGCTGTTCGCCGCCATTGCCGCGGGCTGTCGGGCGATCGACGCCATCGCTATCGCCGGCCCCGGAGATGAACCGCTCAGTCCCTGCGGCGCCTGCCGGCAGGTAATGCTCGAGCTTGCGCCGAGCGCGACCGTGATCATGGCCGGTGAGACGGTTGATAGAGTGCGGAACGTGTCGGAGCTTATGCCTGAGGCCTTCGGTCCGGGCGAGGTGCAGGAGAGAAGTGGTGGATGACTGCTTACGGTCCGTTGAGGCCGCGTGGCGGATTCTCGCTGCGAGGGCCCGTCAGAATCATCGCGATGCTGCTCCTGCCTCTGATGGTGGGACTTGCACCGGAGGAGGCCGCGAAACTTTCCACCGACACGGCGCTGGCCACCGTGCCGGTGGAGAGCGCCGAGCTGCTGCCCACCTTCGCCGACTGGCCGGGAGAGTGCCGCATTCAACTGCCGGGCGTCCACAGCACCAGACGCGTGAAGCTCGACCCGCTCACCCGGGAGCCGCTGGAGGTTACGCTTGCGCTCGTAGAGCCGCTGCTGTCCGACACTCGGGCGGTATCGCTCGCGAAACAGCCACCAAAGATCGCGCTTACCTTCGATGACGGTCCGGACGGGCGGTACACTTCGCCGCTGCTCGACATCCTTGCTGAGCACAATGCGCGGGCGACCTTCTTCGTCCTCGGATCGCTGGTCGAATCTCATGGGCAACTACTGAGGCGGATGCAGCAGAGTGGGCATGAAATCGGGATTCACACCTGGCGGCACGCGAATCTGAGAAGACTCTCAGACGAGGACATCAGGGATGATCTGAGGCGCTGCCGGAACGCCCTCGACACGGTGATTGAGCGTCCGGTGCGCTGGGTCCGCCCACCATACGGCGCTGTGGATTCGCGCGTTCACGCTGTGATCACGGCAAAGGGCTATGATGTCGCCCTCTGGTCGGTGGACCCCCACGACTGGAGGAGGCCCGGAGCGGGCACGATCGCCACGAGAGTGCTGCGGGAGTCGCGAGACGGAGCGGTAGTGCTGCTGCACGATGGCGGCGGCGATCGCTCGGGGACGGTTGAGGCAATGAGGCAGGTCGTGCCGGAACTGCAGGCGCGCGGGTTCGAACTCGTAACACTCTCCGAGCTGAACGGGATCGTAGATCCACCGCCCACGGAACATGGGATGATCCTGACCATCGGCGACGAGCTTTTCAACATAAGCTCGCAATTCGATGATGTGAAGGTGGAGGTGGACGGCGTCGAGTTGGATCTCGGGGCGTCTCCGATGATGACACGAGATCAGTTCCTCGTGCCGGCAAGGCCGGTGCTGGAGGCGCTGGGATCGGAGGTCACCTGGAATGAGGAGTCACTTGCGCTGGGCTTCGAAACTGTGCGTGGCGATTTCGTGGTGGAGCTGAACACGCTCGAGATCACGCGCAATGGGCGTCCGCTGATGGTCCATCTTCCTTCAGTGTACTACCGGGGCGTGGCGATGCTTCCGGCCTGGATGATCGCCAACGCCTGCCGGGCAGCGGTACGCTTTGATTCGCAGCGCCGGGTGATCGAGTTCTCCACGGGTACGACGGCTAACGGCGGCAGACCGGCGCCGGGCCACGGATCGCAGGCCTCAGTACGCAGACCGAATCACAGGCCGGTCTGGTGCCTTTCACAATTCTTCAGCCTGAACTCTCACACAGTTCCACCGCGTTCTCCTCTCGGGAGCAATTCCACTGAAGGGCTCTGAGACCGACCCTCAAGATCATTCGATCAGCGTAGTAGCCGCACTCTCGGGTGGCGTGGATAGCGCCGTGGCGGCGTTCTTGTCCCTGCGGGAGGCAGCACGAGTGATCGGCCTGACACTGGAGATGCCCGGAGCCGCGCCGGAGGCAGCGTCCGCGGTGTGCGGAACCCTCGGGATCGAGCACCGGGTGATCGATTCTTCCGAACTCCTGCAACGCTGTGTGATCGACCGGTTTGCGGCAACCTATGCGGCTGGAATGACACCAAACCCCTGCGTGATATGCAATGACCTGGTGAAATCGCGCGTGCTCATGAATGTCGCGGACGACTCTGGCTTCGAGCGCATTGTGACCGGGCATTATGCTCGCATCCGCATCGGTGACGATGGTCCGCACCTGTTGCGCGCGAAAGATCGATCGAGAGATCAGTCATACATGCTCTATCGACTCAGTCAGGAAGTGCTCGGCCGATTCTCCTTTCCGGTCGGTGAACTGAGTAAGAAGCAGGTTCGGCGGTTGGCCAATGAGGCGGACCTCCCCGCCGCGGATCGACCCGAGAGTCAGGACATCTGCTTCGCGGCCGACATGACCGAGATCATGGATCTGATCGCGCGTCGCCATCCTGAGGCTCTCGAACCGGGTCCGATCATCGACGGGGATGGACGGGTGCTTGGTGAACACCGCGGCATCGCCGCTTACACGGTGGGGCAGAGAAGGGGACTCGGGATCGGCGGCCAGGATGCCCCCTTCTACGTACTTCGGATCCTGCCGGAATCCAACGCGCTGGTCGCAGGTCCCGAAGAAGAACTCTGGCGCGACGAGTGCGACCTTGACGAGGTGCGCCTGATCGGATCTCCCCCCGGAGAGTGTTTCGAAGCCACCGTGGCAACACGCTATCGTGGGCGTGAGACGCCGGCGCAAATCCAGCTAATAGACGATAACCGCGCCTCTTTGCGTTTTGCCCGGCCTCATCGTGCGCCCGCCCCGGGTCAGTCGGCCGTGTTCTACGCAGGAGAGCGATGTCTCGGCGGTGGAATCATACAGCCGGTGGCAGGCGCGTGATGATGATGCGGCGATCTGCCATAGTAGGCGGAACACCTCTGCGACAAATGCGCTAACAGGCCCAGGAACCTCTGGAGATGAGCATACGTGATAGACCTCCACAATCACATCGTACGTTATGTCGTTCCCGTACATCGAACTGAGCCGGACGTCTCAATCGCGGTGCAGATGGCGCGCATCGCCGAGGAAGATGGTGTCCGCATTATCGTGTCAACCCCCCATCTGAGACCGGATCGACTGGGTGACCGCGTCCCGGAGATAGTTGAGCTTATGAGCGAAGGAGTAGTGCGGCTGAATCAGATTCTTCGCGACCGGGAGATCGACGTCGAGGTGGTCGGTGGGGCGGAGATACAGCTCACCGAGGATCTGCCGGAACTGGCTTCCGCAGGCCTTCTGCCGACCCTCGGCGACGGACGCCATCTGCTGATCGAACTGCCGATCGCCAGTTACGCCGGTTATGCCGAGCAGGTGCTCTTTGAACTGCAGCTCCAGGGTTTCACACCTGTCATCGCGCACTTCGAGCGCCTGGCCGACGCTCCGGTACAGGAGATTCAGCCGGAAGACCTCGTGCAACGCGGCATGAAGCTACAGACTAACTGCCGAAGTCTCAAGGGCAAACGCGGCCGCGAGGTGAAGCGGGCAGCCGAGTATCTTCACCGCAATAACCTCGCCGCTGGCCTCGGCTCCGACGCTCACAACCCCGATTCTGCACCACCGCGGATGAGCTGGTCCCGCAAGACGATCGAGCGACTGGGGGGACCCGGAGCCTTCGAGCGAATCACGTGGGAGCGGCCCCTCGCCATCATCGGTCGATAACCCTTCGTCCGGCATACGTGCGGTCCGGGGTAGAAACCGTGCCGGACATGCCGCCCTCGTGACTCACCCGGTGGCGAGTGAACGCGAGAGTGCATTTCAGATGCATGGCACGCCGGGTGGACCATCTCCCCACGCGCTCGGCAATGCTCGAACAGAGGGCACCCCTGAACACCACATGTATGCGGACCGGCGGTACGCAGCAGGACGCGACAGGGCCTTGCATTGACCGGTTTCTTGCGCTATAATGCTGATGTAGACGTACCACCAACCCAGATTATGTTCGCTGGGAGTGGGCCCCACGGCCCACTCCCTTTGCTTTACGCGGCCCACCGGTCGGGAAGATGGGCCGTCTTGCCCGAGATGATGGAGTGCAGACGCGATGAGATCGAGAAAACATCCGGTCGTGCGGAAGATCGAGCCGGAGATCAAGCAGACGGTTGAGGACTTCGGCTACGAACTGGTGCAGATAAAGTACGGTGGTGAAGCAGGTGGACGGACGCTCTCAATCCTGATAGATCATCCTGAGGACATCACCGCCGACGATTGCTCAGAGATGAGTCGCCGACTATCGATGATGCTCGACACACTCGACCCGATACCGGGAGCCTACACGCTCATCGTCTCTTCACCCGGGCTCGACAGGCCGCTGACCAGGGATAGTGACTTTGACCGCTTCGCGGGCGAGATGGCCGCAATCCGACACAGGAGCGACGAGGGCGAGCGGCGTACGGACACTGGAACGCTTGAAGGTATCGAAGACGGAAACGTGACCATCAGGACCGAAGAATCCGTAATGCATATTCCGCTGGACGAAATCGAGGAAGCCCACCTCGTTTACGACTGGGACGCGGAGGAAAGCGATTAAGGCTTCGTGCCGTGACGCAGGAGGATGACAGAGATGAATGGCGAGTTCATTGACGCTCTCGAACAGCTTCAGCGTGAAAAGGATATCCCGATGACCGCGCTGATAGAGACTGTCGAGGCCGCGATGGCCTCCGCCTATCGCAAACACTTCGGAGCCAGTGACGACGTACGTCTCGAGGTGGACTTCGACAGTCGCACAGTGCGCATGTTCGCCCGCACTCTGGTTGACCAGGAGGATACACCGGGAGATGGCGGTGAGACCGCGGGAGTCCGCTACGAGGAGCATGAGGTGGATTCATCGGAGTTCGGGCGGATAGCCGCACAAACCGCCAAGCAGGTGGTTATGCAGCGTGTGCGTGAGGCGGAACGAGAGATAGTCTTCGACGAGTTCAGCCACCGGGTCGGCGAGATGATCACCGGCGAGGTGCAGCGTAAGGATGCGCGCAACGCCTTCATCTCGATTGGTCGCACCGAGGCGTTGCTGCCGGCCAACGAGCAGATACCCGGGGAGACCTTCCGCTTCGGCGATCGGATCAAGACATACGTGCTGGATGTGCGCAAGACCACGCGAAATCCTCAGATTATCCTCTCACGGCGACATCCGGGTCTGGTTGTACGGCTTTTCGAGCAGGAAGTCCCGGAAGTGTTCGACGGAATCGTCGAGATTAAGTCGGTGGCGCGCGAGGCCGGCGCCCGCTCGAAAGTCGCGGTGCTTTCGACCGATGCGCAGGTGGATCCGGTGGGGGCCTGTGTGGGCCATCGGGGAGCACGAGTGCAGTCGATCGTGGATGAGTTGCGCGGTGAGAAGATCGACATCGTACGATATTCTGATGACCCGTCCGAGTATCTCAAGAGCGCTCTGTCACCGGCGAGGGTCTCCCAGGTTTCGCTCAACGATGAGGAACACTCGGCGGTCGTTGTTGCACCGGACGATCAACTCTCACTCGCGATCGGCCGACGGGGGCAGAATGTGCGCCTCGCGGCCCAACTGACCGGCTGGCGGATAGATATTCGCAGTCAGACTCAGTGGGAGACCGAAACGGAGCGTATCGCTGAGGAAGAGGCTGAGGCCGAGAAGGAAGAGGCCCAGCGCGTGCGGGTCTACGAGCTTGCACAGGAACTCGATGTCCCCAGCGCCGATCTGGTGGAGATCATGCGCGAAGAAGGCATGGATGTGTCCAGCCATGCATCCAGCGTAAGCTCCGAGGAAGCGGACATTGTGCGCGACCTCTTGCTCGGCGGTGAGGGCACACTCGACGACATCGAACTGGGGAACATAGAGATCGAGCTTTGACGCAAAACATGACGGAGATTTAGCGCCGGATGCAGACGACGTTCGGAGGTGTCGGTCTTGGCAGATCAGGTCCGAATCTTTCAACTCGCCAGAAAGCTGGGGCTACGCAGTGAGGCGTTGTTGAAGGCTTTGAATGAACTGGGCCTCGAAGATGTAAGCGCGGCCTCGAGTATCGATATGGAGACTGCACGCGCTGCTGCTGAACTGCTGGCAGAACAGGCGCGTGAAGCTCGCAAGCGTGCCGAGGAGGTCGCTGCGGAGAAGGAACGCGCTGAGGCCGCTGAGGCGGCCAAAGAAGCTGCCGAAGCAGAGGCCGCCGAGCGAGAAGCGGCCGAGGAAGTGGCAGAGAAAGAGGAGCCTGCTCCGGCTGAGGTGGCTGAAGAGGAGGAATCCGAAGAGGCCCCGGCTGAGGTTGACGAAGAAGAGGTCGAGGAAGAAGAGGCCGAGGAGGAGGAGGAAGAAGAGCGATGGGTCCCGACCTGGGCCGCTCCGGACAGCCTGCGCAGCCTTGAGGAGCAGCTTGCAGAACTCGAAACTGATCTCTCCGACGAAGAGGAAGATGAGGACTTCGTACCTCTGCCCGCAGCCGCCCGACGCCCGCGCGGCGACAGACCCGAGAACGCCATAGATGTGCCTCCGGTCGTGTCCGTGCTGGGCCACGTCGATCACGGGAAGACCACACTGCTGGACGCATTGCGGGAGACCGATGTTGTTGACGGTGAGGCCGGCGGGATCACCCAGCATATCGGAGCATCAGAGATAGAGGTTGATGGCGAACCGATCGTCTTCGTAGATACGCCCGGTCACGCAGCCTTCACTCAGATGCGCGCCCGAGGGGGGCAGGTCGCCGATATAGTCATCCTTGTCGTGGCTGCCGACGACAGCGTCATGCCCCAGACCATTGAGGCGATCGAACACGCAAATGCCGCCGATGTGCCGATCATCGTGGCGATCAACAAGATAGACATGCCGGGAGCAAATCCCGATCGCGTCAAGCAGGATCTGCTTGAGTACGGTCTGGTCGCTGAGGACTTCGGCGGCGACACGATCATGGTGCCGGTCTCGGCGTTGAAGAATGAGAACCTCGACACTCTGCTGGAGATGATCCTGCTGCTCGCCGAGGTGCAGGAGCTATGGGCGGATCCCGACGCCGACTTCACCGGTGTGGTGGTTGAGGCGGGGATGGACGAGAGCCGCGGCCCCGTTGCGACGATACTGGTGAGGAACGGACAGGTCAGCACTGGAGATGTCCTGGTCTGCGGCACCGCTTGGGGCCGCGTGCGTCGGCTCAACGACTGGCGGGGCAAGTCCGTGGATATGATGGGGCCGGGACATCCGGTCGAGGTCATCGGACTCTCTGAGGTGCCTGAAGCCGGACAGGTCATGACCGCCGCAGAGAACGTGAAGGAGGCCCGCGAACTGGCTTCCGATCGCGAGGAGGAACTCCGCGAGCAGGAGATGGAGGGCACCGCGCGAGCCTCGCTCAAAGACCTCTACCGCGAGATCGGCGAACTGTCGGTGAAGGACCTCAATCTGATGCTCAAGGCAGATGTCTGGGGCTCTGTGCAGGCGCTGGAGAGTGCCCTGATGGAGCTTGACGAGCAGCTTGACGAGGTGGAGATCGACGTAGTGGCAACGGGAGTCGGTGAGGTCAACGAATCCGACGTGCTGCTCGCGGTGGCCTCGGACTGCATTATCCTCGCATTCCACGTCGGGATCAGTTCCGCTGCAGAGCGAACCGCGGAGACGGAACATGTTGAGATACGTGAATATGAAGTGATCTACGAAGCGCTCGAAGATATTCAGCGCGCGATGGTGGGGATGCTCGAGCCTATCTATGAGGAGCGCGTGATTGGTCACGGCCGAGTCCTGCGGACATTCAGAATATCGCGGGTCGGTGTGATCGCTGGAACCGTGTTGACCGATGGCTTCGCACAGCGGGGGGCTCGGATAGTGGTCACCCGCGATGCAGATACGGTATTCGAGGGTGAACTCGAGTCGCTGAGGCATTTCGATGAGGATGTGCGAAGGATCGACGCCCCCAACGAGTGCGGAATATCTACCTCGGAATTCCGGGGCTGGCAGGAAGGCGATGAGATCGAGTTCATTGCCGAGGTGGAAGTGCCGCGCGAGACGTCTTTTCAGACCGCGCGCTGATACGGCGGTTTGCTGAAGGAGACCTCTGATGCCGGTCGTCGTCGGACTGCTTACCGTCGATCTGTTCATCTCTGACGCTCTGACCCTCAAAGACCGCCGCCGGGTCGTGAGCAGTCTGCTGGACCGTCTCGCCAACAACCATAATGTCGCAGTTGCAGATATGGGCCCGGATCGCCCCAACCAGGCTACACTGGCGATAACCACCGTGGCGAACGATGAGGCACACGTGCATCGGGTGCTCAACGCCGCACTGCAACTGGTTGAGGGTGAACCTCGGGCCGTCTGCGAGGCAGGCACCATCGAGATAATCTGAAACACGTCCCGATCCGCAGGCATGGCTGAAGGAGAAGTCGGCACGATGAGCACGAATCGCACGGAGAGCGTTGGACGAGAGATCCAGCGCGCGATCTCGGAGATACTGCGTACGGAGATCGATGATCCCCTCATAGGCTTCGTGACCGTGACAGGCGTGGATATGTCTCCCGACCTCAAGTACGCGAGAGTGTATGTCAGCGTGCTGGGTGACGAAGAGGCAAAGACGGCTTCGATGAAGGGCGTTCGGCGCGCGCGGAAGTTCATCCGCGGTCAGTTGGCGGAGCGTGTGGAACTGCGCTACGTGCCTGAACTTACCTTCGAGTTGGACGAGACGGCAGAGAAGGCTCAGCGGATCGAAGAACTGCTGCGCAGCGATGCGGAAGAGTTGGACATCGAGGAGTCCGACAAAGATGGCGCGGACTGATCGGGTGTCCGCAGTTGCGGGGGCGATTCGTGGTGCAGATCGCATCTTCCTAGCGACTCACCAGAATCCCGACGGCGATGCGGTTGGGAGCATACTTGCTCTGCGTTCGATGCTGCTGGCGCTTGACAGGACTGTGTACGCGGCCGTTCCCGATGCTCCGCCCGAACGCTTCAGCTTCCTCGAAGGCTTTCACAGCCTGACAGTGAATCCTCCACCGTGGAATGCCGACGTTGCGATCTCCCTCGACTGTGATGGAGCCGACCGTCTCGGCTCTCTCGAAGAGGCCGTGATGGCGGCGGGAACCGTAGTGAACATCGATCACCACCGTGGGTTGAATGTGTTCGGCGACCTGCAGCTAATCGATTCGGGCGCTCCGGCGACCGCCGCACTTGTTATCAAGGTGGCGGCGGAGTTGAATCTGCTTCCCCCTACCTCCGCCCAGGCAACGGCTCTTTACACCGCGCTTATCGCCGATACCGGCTGCTTTCGATTTACAAACACCACTCCCAATGCGCTGCGCCTCGGCGCCGACCTCGTGGCGGCGGGAGCCGATCCCTCGGACACTGCGCGAAGGGTCTTCAGCCACCGGCCACTCAGCGCGGTGATGTTGCAGGCCCGTGCGCTTACCTCCCTGCAGACTCACGATGGCGTACTGCTCGCGACGCTGACGACAGAGGATTTCGCAGAAACCGGTGCACACTCCGCGGAAACCGAAGGCATCATCGACTCCTTTCGTGACGTGCCGGACACGGGTGTTGCCGCTCTGCTAAAGGAACACGAACCGGGCGTCTGGCAGGTCAGCCTTCGGGGTAACGATGTTGACGTGGCAACGGTAGCCGAACAGTTCCATGGTGGCGGCCACAAATTTGCCGCTGGATGCACGATCGAGGGCGAGCAGGAGCAGGTCACGAGGAAGCTTCTTGAGGCGTTGACGACCACCCTGGAGGCGCGGTCGGATGGCTGAGGGTGCCCTTAATATGCTCAAGCCTCCCGGGATGACCTCACACGATGTAGTGGACGGCGTGCGCAGAATAGTGCAAATGCGCCGGGTAGGACATGCCGGGACGCTCGATCCCGCGGCCGCGGGTGTGATGCTGCTGATGCTCGGTTCCACGACTCGACTGAGTGAGTACATGACCGGATGTGACAAGACCTACCGGGCCGAGATTAGCCTGGGCATTGGCACGGACACACTCGATGGTGAGGGTAAGATCGTGGCGCGGGAAAGCGCTGCGGGGATCGGCAGGGATGATCTGGAACAGGCACTGCAGGGGCTCACCGGCTCTCTCAGCCTGCCACCGCCGATGCATTCCGCGGTCTGGCATGATGGACGGCGTCTGTACCAGATCGCGCGCGCCGGCGACAGTGTGGAGGTAGAAGACCGTAAGAGCCGCGTGCATCGTTTTGAACTGCTGGAGTTTGAGATGGGGGAGACCGCGCGCGCACTCACGGAGGTTGAGTGTTCAAGCGGTACCTATGTGCGCAGTCTGGCCGCAGCCGTAGGAGAGGCGGTGGGCTGTCTGGCGTATCTTTCGTTCCTCGTGAGGACCGCTGTGGGGCAGCACTCTGTGGTGGATTCGTTGACCGGAAGCGAGCTTTCCACGGCAGTACGCGAGCGACGACTCGGAGAGGTGCTGATCAGGCCGCAGGATGCACTCCCGCCATGGCCGAGGATTGAGGTAGATCCGACCACCGCGCTCGCGTTGTGCCACGGAGTGCAAACCCCTGCGCCACCAGAACTGATGAAGGCTGAACGCGCGATCGCCATGACGGGAGAGCGACTTCTGTGCGTGGTGGATGTCATTGCTGATGAGGAACAGCATCTCATGCAGCCCCGGCGCGTCATGCTTTCGGAGGACGAGCTTTGAGCCATGAAGCGAGTTGACTGGAGCCCTGCTCTGACGCTTCCGGATCGACCCCGGGTGACCGCCCTGGGGGCTTTCGATGGCGTACACCTGGGGCATGCAAAGACGATCCAGGCCATGCGCAGGATCGCGCGCACGCACGATGCTGAAGCCACGATTCTCACCTTCGATCCCGGGCCACGCGAGTTCAACGGTGGAGACCGGCTTCCCGGTCGGCGCCTCACGCCGCTTGACGAGCAACTATTCTACCTGCGCAGGCTCGGCGTTGATCTCGTGGTCGTCTTCGAATTTCCCGGTGAGATACACGCGGTGGAGCCGGAAGAGTTCGTGCGAGATGTGCTCGTGGCGCAGTTCTCCACGGTTCATGTGGTCGCGAGTCTGACACACCGCTTCGGATACCGCGGCTCCGGCGATATTCACCTCCTGCAGAAGCTCGGTGATGAACTCGGCTTCGGTGTGGATATACTCGAACCTGTCTTAATCGGCGCCGAACGCGTAAGCAGCACACGGATCCGGGATCTGCTCGAGGAAGGGGAGGTACACGAGGCCGGGGGGCTGCTGGGACGACCTTATGCGATCCATGCCCCGGTTATGACCGGGCGCGGTATGGGGAGGCAGATCGGTTATCCCACCGCGAACCTGCAGATTCCTCCGGAGAAGATCCTGCCACGCGATGGTGTCTACTCCGGTCTTGCCGGCGTGGTAGATTCGGACGACTACGAGACGATGGAGCAGACACGCGGAGCGGCCATCAATGTAGGGCTTGCCCCAACCGTGCGCGATGAGGAGCGAGTCGTTGAGGTTCATGTCATCGGTGAGCACTGCGATTTTCGCGGCAAGTCACTCAAGGTGGAGTTCCTCCGCTGGCTGCGGGCGGAAGAGGAGTTCGAGGACCTCAAATCGCTCTCGAAGCAAATAGGCATTGACACCGAACGCGCAGCCGCGATCGCGCAAGCGCCTTTGACTGCCGAGATGCGGCAGTTCCAGAGGATGTGCACCACGGATCACGTCATTCGTAGAAGTGACCGGGATATCCTGTAACGCGCCGCTTCCGATAATCGCGTCATGAACGCATGACCCACGCAGGATGAGTCTGCCTTGATGGGGAGAGAGGCCAAACCGAGGGTGTCACGTTCCATCGTGCCCCCGTCGCGGAGCACTCAACGCGCAGCATTATCGTGCAGTGAGGCGAAGAGATCACTCAGCATCACTGAAGGTCTGTGTGGTGAAGACGTAGAGGTCGGCGCCGCGCTGCCAGGAATCAGGTGCAAGGCCTGCTTTGTGTGCGCAGAGGGAGTTGAGCATCGTCTCGCGGTCCCAACCCTGCTCTGGCGCGACCTGCGGTAGATAGACCCCGCGCCTGCTTCCAGAAGCGACCATCACTCCGTGCTTACCGACGATGATCTCTTCCGGACTGTCAACACGCTGCAGCGGTGACAGTACGCTGATCTCTATCTCGATTTCGTCCACCTCTTCAGCGCTCACCGGGGGGAAGCGCGGATCCTGCGTGGCCGCTGATATCACCGAAGAACGCACCGCTGCGGCAAGCGGCTCTCGGGGTTCGAGTGTGCCTATGCAGCCGCGAAGTTGACCGTTCCTGTGGAGTGTCACGAATACCGCTCGCTCCTGCTCTAATGCGGGATCACCGCCCGGCAGTTCGGGAACCTCCGAAGTCGTTACATATCTTCGGATCGTCTCTCTCGCGAGGTCGAGCAGGATCCCTTGCTGTTGAGCGTTTAGTTCGTCGCCATGCGGCGAGTCCGGCGTCATACCTTCCACGTTCCTTTCTCGCGAGTTACAATGGGCGTGAAGAAGATTCGTGATGAGCGGTCGCCTGCCTGCCTCAATCCGCATCCGTGGAGGCCGTCTCTGTCTCCCGTGTGAAGACCAACAGTGCGTTTGATACCCTGCGGGCAGCGCCGTCGGCTGGCGAGTTGATCAACCGACCATCTGCCACGAATGTGGTTGAACCTCCACCATCAAGGTTCATCGCGTCACGCACGCCCAGCTTGATCATCGTAGCCGCCAGTTCGTCCAGCGTCATGCCGAGGCGTCGCCGGTTCTCAACCCCCTCTGCGGCCACCAGCAGCAGCCGCCCCTCTTCGGTGATCCCAACTGCCGTGCGGGGCGCCGCTCCCGCGTATACATCCGCGCGGAAGCCCTCCGGCCGCGCCGTGACATGGGGTCGGCCGTCTTTCACGATCCGCGGCCCGCCTCCGATCGCATGGCGGAGGTCCGGCCACGCGGGTTGCGTGGCAAGCTCCGGGGTGACCCGACAGCCCTCGGGGACCTTGCGCAGGCTTTCCGCCATCCCTCCGATGCCTGAGAGTACGAAGCCCCCGTCTGGAATCTGGACTACCCTGCCCTCAAACTCGCGATGTATCACAGTGCCGCAGGCACCTACAACGAGACGGGCGCGTCCTCGCGCCCCGGCAACCAACTCTCCCCAGTGGCGTGTGTACTTGACCAGTGTATTGTCGTTGTCGTGTCCGCGGTTGAGCGCGTGGAGCGTCTGAGTGCCGAGCCCCTCGAAGGTCACTTTGCTCCGGAAGCGCAGGCGGTCCATCACCAGTCCGCCGTCCTCAAGCATGCCGAGCACGGTACGGCCATCCCATGGCTCGCGAATCCAGGTTCCGTCGATCATCAGCCCACCCAGCGGCGGACCACTGTTACAGAAGAAGCCTCCATTGATTCCGCCCCATGCGCCGTTACCGGTTACCATGCGAGTCACCGTTGCGCGCTCGTGTATGGTGGCTGAGCTTAGCGACGGACGAATCTCGATCGCAGAGGAACGCGGATCGACGTTGAGCACATAGACACGCACCGGCCCACGTTCTGTGCTGAAGTTCCGCGTCTCGAAGAGGCCCGCAGCAAGCGGCAGGGGTGTCACGGGCGGAGGTTCCGGCGGCTCCATGCGGATGTCCTCGGGCGCTCGCATCAGATCGACGATGATACGCGGAGGCCCGGTTATGCTGAAGACCCTCGGTGGCTCCTGCGACGAGTGCACTATCTCCACGCGCGTCGTGTCACTGCCGGTAGGTCCCTCCCGAAGCTGATCCACAAGCTCATCCTCGAAATTCAGCAGGCGAATGCTGTGCGCGTGGGTTC
Source organism: candidate division WS1 bacterium (assembly GCA_003566775.1). Taxonomy (GTDB): domain Bacteria; phylum Armatimonadota; class Zipacnadia; order Zipacnadales; family UBA5352; genus UBA5352. The sequence goes on along the minus strand of PXBW01000357.1, from coordinate 5,538 downwards.
GGCCTGCGGGAAGTGGCAGTTCAATGAGCACAGTGTTATCCTCAACCCACCACGAGAATCCCGCCGGTCGCTCCAGGTCGAGCACCACGCGAGTGCTGTCACCGTGTCTTCCCTCGCGGGCATCGATGATCCCCGCTCCCACTGTGGAAAGCAACCATATCTTCGCTGGACCATCCTGTTGAACTTCGTAATCGATGTCCAGAATCTTCTGGACCATCTGCAGGGGCACGAAAAGCTCCTCATCGCGCAGGAATGGTCGCGCGTCCGCCCGGGACAACTCGTTATTGATGGTGAGGGTCATAGAGCCGGGACGAATCTGCAGGCTGCGGCCGAACCCCCTGACCGTCCACGGCTCCCCCTCATCAGGCTCTACGACGCTGAGTCCGAGGCCGTGAATGAGACCGCGCCTGGACAGGAACAATGTACCGGCATCGTCGGTGAAAGCCTCCCCGATCTCGAGAGGGCTTCCGTTGATGACCACCGTACATTGCTGCTCCGCCCGCGCGGGCAGGGCCTGTGCCGCGAGTGTCGCTGCTATGAGTGCTGCGATGGCTCGGCTATTCATGATATCTGTCTGAACCCGGTGACGGCGGGCGACGGGGGGCAAACTCCCCTCCGTCAAGCACGATCTCCCCGCCAATGATGACCGTCTTCACGATTCCTGGAAGTCGCTCCCCGGCGAATGGGGTGTTGCGCCCGGACGATTCGAACTGCGCTGGATCGACCACCCGCTCCCCCTCAGGATCGAACACCAGCAGATCCGCCGGCGCGCCTGCCTCCAGCGTCCCCCCTGCTATGCCGAGTAGTCTCGCAGGCGATTGCGTCATCGCGCGCAGCACATCCGACAGTAGCATTGCACTGCTCGCCACGAGGTATTTCAGCAGCACTGAAAGTGCGCTCTCGAGCCCGACTATGCCGAAAGGAGCTTCAGTCATACCGGCGGCCTTCTCCTCCGTTGTATGAGGCGCATGGTCGGTCGCGATAACCGCGATGGTTCCGTCGGCAACGGCCTCGATCAGGGCCTGGCGATCCTCCTCGGTGCGCAGAGGCGGGTTCATCTTCGCATTCGCGCCATGCTCGACCACGGCCTCGTCCGTGAGCGCCAGATAGTGTGGCGCCGTCTCCGCGCTGGGCCCGGCCTGCCACTCGCGCAGAAACTCCACGCCGGCGGCGGTAGAGACGTGCGCGATGTGTAGGGGCGGCGGAGTGCTGTCATCGTCCCAGGCGTCGCGCCAGTCCTCCAGAGATCGAACCTCGGCCTCCGGGTGCTGCCCCATCAGACCCAGCCGCCTGGCTACCTCGCCTGCGTGCATCACCCCACCTGCGGACAACTCTTCACGCTCGGCGTGAGCGATCATCCGCAGGCCCGCGTCGGCGCAGCGAAGCAGGGCCTCGCGGCGCTGCTCGCGTGTCCGAAGCATGAAAGCATCATCGCTAACCGCGATGCACCCGGCGTCGGCCAGCGCTGCATAATCAGTCAGGGTACTGCGATCGTTGCCAAGGGTGGCTGCTCCGATGATCCCAACTCGACACCACGCAGCCTGCCGCACTCGAGTAAGGATGGCCGCTACCGTCTCCGCAGTGTCAGGCGCGGGCGATGTGTTTGGCATCGCGCAGACCGTCGTGAATCCGCCTCTCACCGCCGAGCGCGTGCCCGTCTCCATGGTCTCCTTGTGCTCGGCCCCCGGTTCGCGCAGGTGAACGTGAATGTCGATCAGACCGGGACAAACGATCATCCCCGAGGCGTCTATCTCCACCTCACGACCGGCCTCACCTTCACCACTTGCGACGATGAGCCCGTCGCGCACATAGACATCCCCCACCTCATCGCGTCCGGAGGCGGGGCATATGATCCGACCGCCGCGGATCAGAAGCGCTCTTTTCCTCTTCATTGCGGCCCCGAGGGTGCTGCCGCAATGACAGAAGACCACCCTGACGGGGGGCCTTCTGACACGTTGCGTACAGCCTTCGGATTCACTCGACCACCATCACATGGATCTGATCCGTCCGGTCAACCTTCCGTCCATCCGGGTCGCTTACTGTCAGCGTCACAAGGTAATGTCCCGGCGTCTCGAAGGCCCAGGTGGTCTCGCGGCCGTAACCCTCCTCCTGAATGCCGTCAAGGTGGTCGAAGTCCCAGGTGTAAGACGCACTGACATTCTCGGGCTGAGGCGCCGCCTCAAAGGTTACTTCCTCGCCCGCTTGCACCGTGAGATTCTCGCCCGCGTCGGCGATCAGCGGTTGCTCCTCGTAGCCCAGCGCAAGCTCACCGAGGTAGAACTTCTCATCGGTATCACCGAACAGGGCTATCTGCACAATCTCACTGTCAGAGATATCCACGGGACCACGAAAAGCGCTCATTGGGATTACGATCTGTTTCCAGTCGTCCACGACCTCCGGGTACATCAGGATCTGGATCGAACCGGAGTCAACTGCTCCTTCTTCGGTGATCAGCACCACGCGGAGTTGCTCGATCTCTCGGGGAGGAGCAGGAGGTGCGGCAATACCGGGTTCGTACATACCGGGCATGTCCATGTAGTACTCGTCTTCCATGTATTCCGGCGGCATCTCATCCATGTACGGATCCATGGGCGGACCCTCACGCGGCCTCCGATGCCTTGGGTCCATATCAGGATCCATCGGGAAATCCTCGGGGTACATCTCAGGATCCATCTCGTGCGGGAACTCCGGGCGTTCCGGCCTCTCCGGTACCGGTTCGTGCGTCTTGACCACGATCCGGAGATAACCACCATCGGGATCCGCGAGAAGACTCGCGGCGGGGATTGGCTCATTCAGATCAAGGCGCCCGCCTTCGTAGAAGCCGGTTGTCTCAATCTTCAGAGATTCTCCTTCGAGATAGGCCTCGTCTTCGTCCAGTTCGATGGTACCCGCGCCCCAGCTTCCGACGGACACCGCGTCGAGCCGTCCAGAGAACAGATTGAACACCACGTCATCGGCGCCTGCTACACCGGCGAAAATCAACAGTGCCGAACACAGTACAATTGCTGTTAGTCGTCGCGCCAAGGTGATCACCCTTTACGCACGTTCGCCCGCGTCGATTACTCAACCGCAGGCTGATACTCTCTCGAATACAATTCTACCCCGAGAAGCCGATCTCTGCAAGGTTTAACGTCATCTGTTGGCGTTGACCTGTGCCATCTGGTCGATTCTTCGCACCGAGACCCGCATCGTCGGGCGAAATCGCCGTATGAAGATGGGGGAAATCATTCTGGAAGGAGCCAAAGGGATCAAGGGCGAAATACCTGCCGCAGCATCTACAGACCACCTGTCGAGGAGGCCGCGTTCATAGCGCCACCATCCATGAGTAAGAAGAAGGTCCTTTACGTATGCAACGCCGCACAGACTCGCCGCGTCTTCTATCCTGAGAAATACCAGGAGATGTGCCGACTCTTTGACGTGACGGAGAATAACGGAGAACGCAACTGGGACAGCGAGGAGATAGCGGAGCGAGCCGAGGGCATGGACGCGATTGTCACCGGCTGGGGTGCGCCCGCTATGATCCCGGAGGTGTTCGAGGCAGCACCCGATCTGCAGATCATCGCGCACTCGGCGGGCTCCGTGCATCGGCTGATCCCGGATGACATCGCGAACGATTACGTGATGAAACGCGGCATCACCGTATTCTCGGGGAATGGCGCAATCGCCAGGAACGTTGCAGAATCCACCGTGGGAATGTTGCTGATGACGATGCGCCACTGGGTTCACTTCAGCAACTACATCCACGATACGCCGCACTGGCGCAGCACCTTCTACGACTATGACGGCCAGTTCCTGCTCGGCAGCACGGTAGGGGTAGTGGCCGCCTCAAAGGTCGGGCGTGAGGTGATCCGCTTTCTGCAGCCATGGGACCTTGACATCCTGGTGTACGATCCCTACCTTCCTGAGGAGGAAGCCACAGAGATGGGTGCCGAGAAGGTCGAACTCAATGACCTCTTCGCCCGCGCGGATCACGTAACTCTGCACCTGCCCAAGATCGCGGATACGGAGAAGATGATCGGCGACGAGCAACTCAGCCTGCTGCGCGATGGGGCGACACTCATCAACACCTCGCGCGGCTGGGTGCTCGATCACGACGCACTCTTCAGACATGCGAAGCAGCGGCGCATCAATGTCTGCCTCGACGTCACCACGCCCGAGCCGCTGGAGCCTACGAACCCTCTACGGCAACTCGACAACGTGATTATCACACCACATGTGTCCGGCTCAGGCCATTACGGCTACAAGCTGATCGGCGATCAGACCGTCCAGGCGCTCGTAGACTGCTTCGCCGGTCGTGAGGTGGAGGGTGCCGTGCCATTTGAGCGCTACGATACCATCGCTTAGACTTTTCCCCCTGTAGTGACGATAGTCTGAAGACGGCGCCTGCGAAGAAGTCGGCGCCGTCTTCGCTGGTGGTTTCTCGGGAATGTGCGACAACCGGGAGGTGAAGGTCCTCTACTGGCCCGGATAGAGGCGAAGAGTGGGCGACGCGCAGGGGCGTCGTCGCGAGGTTCCGTCCGAACGAAACGTGGAGCGGAACCGCGACTCGACGAACCGGAATCGGATAGAAGGCAGTTCCGGTCAGGCGAGTGATCCATTTTTCGTGGAGCCCCAGATCAGTCAAGAGGTATCCCGCCAGCCGAAGCGAACTGTGCGGTGCTTGGGATTAAGCTCTGGTGGGTCCGGTGTGAGAACACCGGCTCTCAGCTCAATCTCTGGATGGGTGCGGAGATGACCGTACGAAGGTCGTGTTCAGGGATTCAGGAACAGACAGTGCCGGGGTCTGAGGCGTATCGTCTTCGTAGTGATTCAACCTATGGGAGGATCTCATGAGCATCAACGCTGTTGTGGTCGGATATGGGCCCGCGTTCGGCATGGGCCATCGTCACTCGGAGATGATCAACGCCGCCGACGGTCTGACACTCTTCGGGGTCTGTGAGCCGGATGACGAACGGCGCGAGATCGCCGCCGAGGTCGAGGGCGTTGCCACCTATGATGACTTCGACCGGGCGATCGCGGACGATAATGTGGACATGGTGTCGCTGATCGTACCGCACAATCTGCACGGTCCTCTCGCCATCGAGGCGATGAAAGCGGGCAAACACGTGTTGACGGAGAAGCCGATGTGTGTCACCACTGAGGAGGCCGATGCGATGATTGCGGCCTCGAAGGCGAATGGCGTGATGCTGACTGTGTATCAGAACCGTCGCTGGGATCCCGACTGGGTGACGGTCAGGGCACTGATCGATGAGGGTTGCGTCGGCGAAGTATTTCTCGTGGAGTGCGCCGTCGGCCGGGCGAGACCCCTGCAGGGTTGGCGGCGTAGGGAGGCCAGCGGCGGGGGGATGATCCGCGACTGGGGTGCCCATGTGCTCGACCAGATGTGTCTGATCGCAGGCGGTCCCGCAAAGCGCGTCTACGCGCACTTCGAGCATCGCATGTGGACGAACACTATGGATGTGCCAACACACACGCAGTTGATGATCGAGTTTGAATCAGGGATGCGCGCCGAGGCCACCTTCAGCAACAATCTCTGGG
>PXBW01000238.1 GCA_003566775.1 candidate division WS1 bacterium | reverse complement strand
TGAGAGAGGACGAAGTCATTCGCGCGCCTGATTGCCGGAAGGGATGTGATCTACGTGACCTCTAACGGCAGTGAGATGACCTGTCCCGCCTGTGGTGCAAGGGTATATCGCAACGACGACCGGTGCCTGGCCTGCGGGGTCAGGCTGGACGCGGGGAAGCTTGTCGGCGGATCGGCGGACGTCGAAGCCGCTGCGACGATGGCGGCAGATGGCGCGACGGCCTCATCAACCGCGGCCACCGCTGCGGGAGATAGCACTTCTCAGGTCAACTACGACACCGGCGCGGGGCCGTGGAAGCCGGTCGAGGTCAGAGAAGGCAGGGGTTTCTTCGACTCGCTGTCGCGAAGCTGGTCGTTCCTCAAAGAAGCGGTCGCAATGGCGTTCCGCGACAGGTCTCTGCTGCTCCCTTCTCTGCTCGCGGTACTTATGGGCATGGTGCTGATGGCCGCCATTGGCGGTGTACTTTATCTCCTGGGTGACATCGGACCTGAACGGACTGACGAAGAGGCGCTGAGCACCGCCGGATACGTCGTTCTGGTCATCGGTGTGCTGCTGATCTACGTCAACACATACTTCTTTGGCGGTATGACTGTTCATCTGGTTGACCTCTATCTGCGGGGGAAGAATACTAAGCTGGGAAGCGCCTTCGCGGACTGTGTCCACAACTTCGGGGGGATCGTAACCCTCGCTCTCGCGTCCCTGGTGGTCGGGCTGATCGCAGGTGCGATTCGCGGGAAAGGGCGCAGCCTTAGCGCGAGACGCGCGGCCGCTGATACGCTCCAGCGGGGATGGATGGCGATCAGCTACCTGTTGCTGCCAATCATGATCCTCGAGAACAGCGCCTTGTTCAACTCCACGGATCGGGCGAAGCGGCTGCACGGACACAACGTGTTGCAGATCGTCGTCGGAGAACTTGGTCTGTTGATCGCTTCGCGCATCTTCGGCGGTCTGCTGATAACTGTCGGCGTGATAGTCGCGGTCAGTTCATACTTCGCAGCGTCGGGCCTGCTTCCGGTCGGAATCGCTTTCGCAGTTGGGATGTTCGTGCTTGGCAGCGCGTTCACGTCTTACGTACGGACCGCGTTCTACACCTGCCTCTATCTTTGGGCTGTGGCGATGGAGACAGTGGGGGAGACGGCCCCCGCTCCAGCACCGCTGCGTCCGGCCCTGCAGGCAGGCTGGTAGGCACAGGGAGAGATTACGGTGAATCTGGTGACGCTGCACGGAAGCCCGAACACAGACGGTCTCACCGCAAGTCTCGCGCGCGCAGCAATTGAGGGAGCCCGGGAGGTGGGTGCCGCGGCAGAGTCGTTCCAGTTGACCGAACACGAGGTATCGCACTGCGGGCAGTGCGCCGACGGCTGGTTCAAGTGCCGCGAAGAGGGGTGGTGTGTGATAGACGATGCCTTCGCGTCCGTTCGAGGCGCGATCGTGGATGCCGACGCGTGGGTGCTCGTGACCCCGGTGTACTTCGGCGACCTCAGCGAGGTGACGAAGGCGTTCACCGATCGGCTGCGCCGCTGCAACGTCGGTGCAAAGGGCGAGGGGCTGGCGGAGAAGCCGGTCATCGGCGTGGCGGCCGCGGGCGGTTCGGGCAGGGGCACCGCGACCTGTCTGCTGATGCTGGACCGCCTCTTCGGACACATCGATGCCGAGGTGGCCGATCTGATCACCGTAACCCGACGCAGCGCCGCTTACAAGCGTGAGGCAGTGCGGACAGCCGCGCGCGCGATGATGGAAGCGCTCGCGTGACCGCTATGCCGGGATACCACGTAATCAGTGAAGCTGGTTGTCACCGACCGTCACTCGGGTCGCCTCCGCTGCGAGGCATTGCACCAGGTTGCCATCTTCGAACTCGATCAGGGCTGCGGAGCCGTCAAGCACGATCTCACCAAAGGTGGCTCCACCATCTGCGGTGAGCAGCAGAGCGCGTCGCCGGCCGACCATGACCTCCAGGCCGATGGCCTGATCGGGACCGAGTTCGACGTCATTTCGCGTCCCGCGCAGCAATCGAGCCTGCGGCCCCTCGCCACCGCCCCACCACGCAACCGTGCCCCACGCGGCATCGGGAGCTTCAATGCGACTCATGATGAATGGATCCCTCGCTGTCGCCGGGGTGCCCCGCCCGATCGCTGCAAACATCTCGCAGGTCGGCGCGGTCGCCTGGGCCATCTGGACGGTAAGCTCACCGTCGATGATCCAGTCGGCGGCGAAATCATCGACCAACCCGGCGCTGCGCCAGTCTTCCGCCCACTCATACGCTCCCTCGCCCGGAGGCTCCGAGAGCCCGGCGAAGGAGTGCTCGGAGACGAACTCCCCGCGGCTGTGATAGGCCCAGTCATACTGGCGCTCTTCGTCGGACAATGCGACTGTGATGTCGAGCAATCCGTCGGGCAACAGGGCCATTATTCTGCGCAGGATCACGCCTGGATAGGCGCCCTCGGTCTGCGCTCCAACCAGGGCGCCGTTCTCGCCAAATGTGTGATAGAGAAGCTCTCCCTCGGTGGGCTGCTGGCTGACGCCGTCCACGACTACCGTATTGTGACTGAGGGTCTGCTTATACCAGCCGTGGTGGGCCGGGTTACCGTACTGCACCATCCCCGCGTCAGTCGCCGTGAGTCTGCCGAGCACGTACATCTCGAAGCCCAGCTTGTCGGGATGCCCGTGGCCGCCTCCGTGGGGCCCGTAACCGAGGGCGAGATAGTTGGCGGGGGCGCCCGCTACCGCTGTGTCGATGGGCTCGTCGACGCGCGAGCGCAGTACAGCGATACCCGCAGCGGGGAAGATCGTGGAGGAAAGCTCGGTCGTCCCGGACGGCAACTCGTCGGGACCGAGCAGCAGTGCCTGATTGCTTCGGCGCTCGCTTCCGGCGAGCACCACGCCAAGCTCGGGTGTGTCCCAGCGGGCGGCGGCATTCTCATAGAGACTGTGGCGCCCCAGCGCGGTGGTCCGGCCCGAGTCGTTGAATGCGGGCAGATCGCCATTGGGACCCATCATGCGCACCGGCGTCGTGAACATGCTGAGGTAGCGGTCACAGTAGAGGTCGATGCCGACGTTCTCGGCGGCCACCGCCAGCGGCTCGAGCGCGCTCATCGTGTAATAGTGATACCCCCACGCTCCCTCGTACCACATGCCGTCGTCATTGACGCCCTCGGCGATCTGATTGCGGAAGCCGAACTCTCCGTTGATCGCCTGGGCCGCGAGATCCGCCTCGCCCAGCGTGATCCCGACCATCCCGTAGGCGGCGTTGAGCCAGCAGGGGATGTTGTGAATCGAGCGCGAGTACGAGCGAATCAGTTCCGCGGCCGGAAGCAGCAGCTTCTCGGCGATGGTGGCGCGCTCATCTTCGCTGAAGGTGTCGTAGATGCAGTCGAAGCCCTGCACGATCGGGATCAGCCATGTAGCTTCGGTCAGGGGCTGTGATGCGACGTGACATGCACCCGGGCCTTCCTCACCATGTCTGTTCTCAAGCGGATAGTTCAGATAAGCTTCGGAGTAACCGAGGATGATCTCCCGCGCCTTTGCGGCGTATCGTTCGTCTTCGCCGATGGCGTACGCAAGGCCCAGTGTGCGAACGGCGTTCGACAGGTCATTATGCCGTCTCATGATGACTACATCGTCGTAGGGCCAGCCGGTGTACCGGGCATCACATGTCTCGCACAGATGCTCGGTGGGGGAGACCGTGGTCAGTCGCGAACCACAATCATCGCAACTGTACCAGTGGTACCACTGGCCCCCGCGATCGGGAATCTCAATCTCGCGGTCGACCCACGCCTCGGCATTGCGCTGAAGTCGCTGCCAGGTCTCCCTTGCCCAGTCGAATCTCTCAATACGCTCACGGATACGTGGAAGGTCATCGCGCCTGACCATCAGCACGGGATGCTCGATCTCGGGCAGGGGAACAGCCATCACTGCGTCCTCCTCGACCTGATAGTCATCATGGGTGATTGCCGCAAGCGTTACATTGACGTAAGTGAGAGCTTCCAGTGTGATCGGTACAGCGATGGAAAGCGTGTCCTCCCAGATCTCACCCGGAGCGAGTTCTCTCGCCTCGGGCAGTTCAACCGTCGCTACGTCCGGCTGCAAGTGAGACTCGATACTCACGTGCATGGGTTGTTCGGCAACGCTTCGGAGTGAGACATTGAAATCGCGGCGCCAACGCTCGCCATCACGACGAGGCGGTGCGGTAGGGTCTATGTCGAGATGCAGGGCCTCGCGCACCACACGGATGTCATCGATCAGAAATACCGGGCTGTCACCTGAGACACCAGAGGCTCGGAAGGTGATTGACTGCGCCGTTTCGTCCGGTGAATCGCCCCATCTTCGCGGTGCCGGGTGGATGGGGAGTGAAGCAGTCGCCCACTCTCCGAGCACAAGATCGTCAGGGTGGACGCGGTAGGGTACCTGGTAGCCATCGCCAAGCGGGAAGTCCACGACCTTCACGCCCCACCAGTCCACCCTCGCGGCCCCGTCGATGCGGTAGCGGAACTCGAGGCGATCCCACTGGACCATCTCGATGTCCGAGTAGCGAAAGCTCAAGAACCACGGTTGATCGCGCTCCGGCGCCCAGCGCAGCACATTGCGCCCGTCCAGTTGAATGACGGTGGCGTCATCGGTAAGTGCTGGCTCCTCACCCTCGAAGTCCTCGATGACATGCACGACCGGGGCGGCGACCGCCATGCTCGCAGCGAAGATCAACACGCAGATCACGATCGTTCGCATTCGCCATCATCCTCCTGCTGCATCAATTGCGCCCCCGGTGCATCCACCCGCGCGGTCGCGGTTCAACGCGCGCCCGCGAGGCGATCCACCAGGAAGTCGAGGTAGGCGTCGAGGTCCTCCCACCCTGTGGCGGCGCGCACCGTAACCCCGGACTCATCGATGCGCGTGTACCCGTCGTCTGTCACCAGCACGGGAAGCTCCTCCATCATCAGGTGCTCCTCGCTGAAGGCGAGATAGACCGCAACCGTATCAAAAAGGGTAGAGCTTCGCTCCTCCGGATTCGGCGCGCGCTCGGCCACGGCGGCCCACGCGCGGTAGTTCTCCATCAGCGCCTGCAGCAAAGGATCTTCGGAGTCTCGAATCCGTCGATATCGGTCGCCGCGCAATGTGACGATGCCGCAGGTATCCAGCGGCGTGATCGTGACGTCCCAGTCCGCCTCGAACGCGGCGCGACAGGCCGCCGAATTCTCCCTCACGTTGTACTCCGCAGAGACCGTCTCACTTCCGCCGTAGCCGAGGCGCAGACTGCCGTGCATGCCGACGAAGCGCGCGTTCTCGACGATACGTGGCTCTCGCTCCAGCGCCGCGGGGATGTTCGGCACCGGGCCGATGCATATCACCGTCACTGGCGTGGGCGAGTTCATGATGATCTCAATCATCGCGCCCACGCCGTCCTCGTGCACCGTTCCGGGGTAGTCGGCAAGCGCGTAGTCCTCCACCCACGCGGCCTGCCGTCCGGTGCCTTCATGACCGCCCACTCCGAGCCCCACCGGCACATCGGTGCGTCCCGCGATCTCGAGGATGCGCGCCATTATCCTCGCGCGGTAGTCGGCCTTACCGTGGTCAGTCAGCGCCAGCTGCAGGTCAAGCTCGGGCGACCGCAGCAGCATCACCAGCGCCCAGGTGTCATCGATGTCGTCTCCTATGTCGGTGTCGAAGATCACGGGGATACGCCCGTTCTCGTCGCGGCCGTTATCCGGTGTCATCTGCGCACGCATCCTCCCTGGCTCACGATCATGTGTTATTGTGGTCTGCTCTCTCAAGGTGCCCGTCTCCTCGGTTGCGGATGCCCCGAGAGACTCGGGCAACGTGCGGCGATCTGGTCGCAACGCGGCACCTGTCGTGATTGTGGCGCCCGCCGCCGTCAATACGAAGGCGAGCAAGAGGGCGCCGGCAGGACGCGGGGCGGGTCGCATTGTGCCGTTCACGGCCATCACCTCTACGAATTATTGCCTAATGCGCGACTCGCATACGAGAGTATTCTCTGGCCTTCGGGACAATCCTGCGTCCGACAGAAGGTAATTGCGGGTCTGATTCGGAAGGTGACGGCTGTCAGAGAGAGATATGGTCGATACCGACAGGAGAGCACAAGAGCATGTCACCAGCACGCAGACGACCTGAAGACGAAAGGCCCAACATCATTCTGCTCTACGTCGATCAGCAGCGCGCTGATGCCCTCGCCGCGGCGGGCAATCCGGCGATCTCAACTCCGAATCTCGACCGGCTCGCTGCCGAGGGCGTCATGTTCACGCACGCCTGCGCCACCACGCCGGTCTGCGTTGCGGCGCGTTACAGTCTGCTCACCGGTCGTCGCGAGGGTGAGACCGGGCGCTTCGCCAACAACACCCCGCAGATCGAGCCGCTGCACAACACGATCCCCGAGTTGCTCGGTTCCGCCGGATACTGCACACACTCGATCGGCAAGATGCACTTCTCGCCGCGACGGCGGCACTACGGCTTCCATCGTCGTGAGGTCATGCAGGAGATACCCACGTGGCCGCAGGACGATGACTACCTCACCTGGCTGATCGAGCAGGGCTACGGGCACAAGCGCGAGATACACGGTGTGCGCAACCTGCTCTACGTGCAGCCGCAGACCTCGCCGCTGCCGCAGGAGGCGCATGGAAGCTGGTGGTGCGGGGACCGCATGGAGCACTTTCTGCGCCTCAATCACAACCGCCGCTTCTTCCTCTGGACCGGCTTCATCGGCCCGCATCCGCCGTACAACGTCCCCGCGCCGTGGGAATCGATGTATGACCTCGCGGACATGCCGTTCCCGATCCAGGTAGATCGAGACGAGGAGACGCTGCCGCTGAAGCTGCGGGCGCTACGTTACTACGCCAACTACGAGAATGCCTCGGAGGATCGCCTGCGCCGCTGCGTGGCGCTCTACTATGCCGCCTGCAGCCTGATCGACCATCAGGTGGGGCGCATGATGGACACACTCGAGGAACTGGACATACTCGACGAGACACTGATCGTCTTCACCGGCGATCACGGGGAGATGCTCGGAGACTTCAACGCCTGTCAGAAGTCCAACCCGTACGAGTCGGCGGTTCGCATCCCGCTGCTGATGCACTGGCCGGAGCGGATCGAGGCCGGGCACGTGCGCGATGAACTCGTGGGCTGCACCGACCTCTTCCCCACCTTCATGGACGCCGCGGGGATTCAACACCCGGTGCTGGAGGAACTCCCCGGCGGCAGCCTGCTGGGCGCGGAGGGCGGCGGACTCGCCGAACCGCGTCACGAGTGGGTGTCCTGCCACGGAATCGGCGCGAGCCGATGGCTGTCGTTGCGCAGGCCCGGCATCAAGTACAACTACTACTGCGACAACGGTTGGGAGGAGCTTTACGATCTGGCCGCCGATCCGAGGGAGGAACACAACCTCCTGCTGGAGGAAGCAGGTGGAGTTCGCGCCACCGCCGATAAGATGCAGGCGCGGCTGGTGAAGTGGGAGATCGAGAACGGCTTCCCGGAGAGCGTAATCGAGGACGGTGAGTTCCGAAACTTCGGTGTGCAGGAGCCGAAGCTGCGCCGCAACGACCAGTTCCCCAACTGGGTGAAGCACATCCCGGATGACATGAAGCGGCAGCTTGAGGCGCCGGGAAAGGGAATTGAGGAGGCACTGGCCCGCGAGGACACCCTGGACATAGAGGAACTCGATCTCGCCGCTTTCAAAGAGAGCGGTGGCTCACTCGACGGCAGCCGCTGGGAGGGGTTGCTGGACAATTACTGAGGGATATGCGGCACTCGCCAGATCATCAGTCGCGCGCAGGCCCCTCTTGCTCTGCGATAAGACTCGGGCTGTCCGAAGCGGGAATTGCATGCATGCGAGTATCCGGTGTTGCGGCTTCGGAAAAGGGTGCAGGCACATCGGCCCGGCGCTCTGATCTCCACACGCCGGGCCGATGCGGTCGCTGGCACTATGGCTGAGGCTCTACCGGAACTGTTCGGCGGTCGGATCGACCGCTGGTCGTATCCCCGCGAAAAGCGTGTTCCAGATGTTGAGATGCCACAGGTCCGTTTCCGGATTCTTCGTGACGTAGACGACTCGTGGCGCATCTGCGCCGCTGCTGCGCAGGTACACCTGCAGGCCGCGCTCATCGTCATCATGCTGGTGGACGCGCTCGAACGCAAGCTCCCAGTTGTTTGGGTCCATTGCGTAACCATTTTCAGGGCGGGTACCGACCGCGTAGCTGCGCCAGATGTGATGGTGGCTCTCATCGGTCAGGCGCTCCACAAAGAGGCGCTGGCTCGGCAGCCGGTCCCATGTGGATTCTCCCCAGAGCGGCATCGCCATGTACTCAAGCATCTGCCTCCCGGCGTCACGCGTCTCAGGATTCGTATAGACGAAGCATGCGTCGAGGAAGCATTTCACTGCTGCCTGAGGCTCGCCACCGACCTGCTGGTGCAATGCGCGCAGTTCATCAAGGTTAGCCGGCAGCCGCCCTTCGGGGACTTCGACGCCGGTTACCGGGTCCCATACCGCGGCTGGAGCGGTCTCCGGTGGGCGCACGTCCACGAAGAGGCTGTTCCAGATGTTGACGTACCACAGGTCCGTCTGAGTACTCTGCAATACGTAAACGACGCGCGGGGCGTCCGCTCCCCCGCTGCGCAGATACACCTGCAGGCCGCGCTCGTCGTCATCGTGACGATGCGTGCGCTCGAAGTTAAGCTCCCATTCATTCGGATCCATGGCATAGCCGTTCGCGGGTGTGGCCCCAACCGCGTAGCTGCGCCATACATGAGCATAGCGCTCATCGGTGAGGCGCTCGGCGAAGAGCCGATTACTCGGGAGTCTGTCCCAGTTGGCATCGCTCTTGAGCGGGATGGTCAGGTACTGCAGCATCTCGCGGCCTGCGCTGCGCGTCTCAGGGTTCATGTACACAAAGCATGCGTCCAGAAAGTTCTTCACCGCGCCTTGCGGTTCAGCCCCGAGCAGCACATGCTGCGCCTTCATCTCATCGAGTGTCTGTGGAAGCTGTGCCTGCGCGGGGATCGCGATCAGCACAGCCAGAACGACCGTCACCAAAATCCATCGCGTCATCTCAAATCTACCTCCCGATAGTCCCGGCATGCGAGTCTGCGAAGGCAATGCGTAATCATCGCGCGGCCGGTGGTGTCAGACCCGCAGCGGCTGCTGCGGATCGGTACGCAAAAGGTGTCTTCGAATACTATTGGCTTAAGAGCAGCAATGTGTTACTGAGACGGAAGAAATGATGCGTGACTTAAACATCTCTCGCCGGGCGGGCACGCTTCCTTAAACAAGAAACGCAGAAGATCCTGCAGGGGGAAATGCGTTTAAGTCGAATCATGGAGTAGAGGCGATTGGGCGGACCCGAGTCTTAACCCCGCACGTGCCCGACGTCTCGCGCCCCGGCCATCACCGCCACGGCCGGGGTGTGTGTGAGGGCCCGTCAGCCGCGATCTTCGCCATACGCCTGTCTGAACGCTTCGATGGGAAATACCTGATAGCTCTCGTTGCAGTAAATCGGCTTCAGGCCCTCACCGTACAACCATTCGACCGGCATAACCACGTAGTCGATGCTGTACGTTTCTGATGCAACCAGCAACTGTTCCGGGTGCAGTTGAAGGTATTGTGTGCGCAACCTTTGTGCCAGGTCGGGCCCAAAATAGACCGCGCCGTTGAGCGCTTCGAGGCGTTCCCAGAACCCCTCCTCGAAGCCGACGTCCCAGTGCTTGGCGGATAGATCACGGTACTGGGCAAGGGTACCGCGCATGCTCAGGCAGCGCCAGCCTTCCATCCATACGGGTGTGATGAATCGCGCGGAGGGGCACGTCTCCCGCGCCGCCCATTCCGCCGCCTGGACGAAGCTCGGGTCTTCCCCCGCGCGGTACCATTCAGGCCGTTCTTGAGGCAGGCCGAGCCCCCGCATCATCAACCCGAGACTGATCAGCGTTACGAAGGCGAGGACTGCGGGCTCAGGGCGACGACAGATCGCGATCACGGCCCCGGCGATACCTGCGGCGAACAGTGTGACCGCGTAGAGCGTTGTGTGCGGCAGCGCCAGCAGTCCCAGCGCAACCAGCGCGATCCCACCGACAGCAAAGCCTCGCGCATCGAGACCGCCGATTTTCTGTTTGTCTCGCCAATGCGTCCACAGTCCCAGCAGCGCCGGGAGCATGATCAGCGCGACCCCTGGAGGTGTGTACCCCAGCATGAACGCTGCGGTGATGGGCGCCAGCAGCGGTGCACCTGCGCCAGTCCGCTCCTTACTCGCATTCAACCAGATGAACACGGGTACCGCCAGCACGAAGACCAGGTGGAGCATCTTGTCCCCACGCAGCGGATGGAGCAAGACCACGAGCTTGCTTGACGACAGATGCACACCAACCGTTGCCATGGCAAACATCGCCGAAGTATAGATCAGGGCCGCGAACATCATGCGACGCAGTGGTTTGGGAGTGTTTCGCTCACGGGCGATCAGAGCGAACACCGTCGATATCGAGATCAGGACGGCGATACTGAGGACGTGGATGAAGTAGTGAGGGGCGTTGCGAATGCGGAGCAGTTCCCAGAACCTCTCGGTCTCAGCGGCCGCTCCCGTAGATCCAGACATCGCTCCATAAATCTCCAGTCCGTGAGGCGCGGCTATCGCTGCGGCGACGATCAGCGCCCAGAGGTTGCGGCGGTGGAACCGATCCTCGTCCAGCGCCCAGAGCAGCAGCATGAAGCCTGACACATGCACGGTGGTCATCGCGTTTACATGTACCGCCGCGCCGATCAACGCACCGGCGAGAATCGGCCGCCGATACAGCCATGCCGCTAACGCTCCAAGCTGGAGCGTGAACGCCAGTTCGGTATGTGTCAGATGCTGCGTCATGATATGCTCGCCGCCGATCGCTGTTCGTCTGATCGCCCATTGCGTCGTACAGGCGGCAAGTGTGACAAACACCAGGCCGGGAAAGTCATGCACGAACCGTGAGGCGATCAACATGATGAGCGCCACAAGCGACAGGCGGACACCTGCCCACAGCACGAGGTAAAGGGCCTCCACCTCGACATCGAACGCTGAGGCGGTCCACGCAATCGCAGGATAGGCGGCGCTGGGGTAGTTGCGTAAGCTGTCAACCAGCGCATCTTCCGGGAAAAGCTCCGGCTCGATCAGTTGGTGGACTTTCGGAAGCTGGAAGACCTGATTCCCGTTTCCGTACTGATAGGAGTCTTGCAGCGCGGACAGGGTCGCAATCAGGAGAACGGCGAAGACGTACTTCGCTACCGGCGTTACGCGAGTAGAGGTGCCTGATTGCCTCATAGCCTCACCAGCCGGAGCGCTTCGGATGGCTCAGGCGCTTTCGGGTTTGTGCGGCTTGCGTGCCACCGCCACCAGCGATGCACCTATCGGCAGAGACACATAGCGCATCAGCCATGCCTCAACCTCCAGCATCCAGATGAGTGCAGAGTTCAAAGGGCGGGGAAGCTCAAACAGAGCGGTCTGTCGCGCCTTCTCGCCGCCGCTGAATAGCCGCCGTATTCTCCGGTAGGCAACCGCCAGGAGGATCGCCGGCATCGAGATAGCGACCGCCTTCGAGTAGAGTTCGATCTGGAGTCCGGCGTCCTCGAGTAGTTCTCGAAAGGGTCTCGTCTCGTAGCGCCGGAGATGATCGAGTGCCTCGTCATGCTGGCTCCAGAGCCACCGGTGCGCGGGCACCGTCAGCACCGCGATACCGTGCGGAGCGAGGACGCGGACGATCTCTCCTATGGCGCATTCGTCGTCGGGTACGTGTTCAAGCACATCGCAGCTTACCACGACGTCGAAGTGCTCGTCGGGGAAGTCGAGGGTCTCGATCCGCGATTGCTTGAGACGGTCGAATCCCCTGCGCCTGCACAGTTGCAGCGCCTCTGACGCGAGGTCGCAGCCCCACACCTCGCCGAGACTATCAAGCCTGGTCAGTGCCTCCAGCGTGCCCCCGGTGCCGCAACCGGCGTCGAGCAGGCGCAGGCTCTCACGCTCGGGCGCGAAGCGTTCGATAAGGCGGCGCACCAGCCGTCGGCGACCGACGAACCACCAGTAGCTGTCCTCAAGCTGGTACATCCGGCGCAGTTCAGTCGGTTGCATGGAGACCTCGTGATGCGACTATCTCAGCCAGGCATGACACACGGCATGGCGACGACCATCCGCTTCGGCCCCGTCAGGACGTGTCGCCCGGCAGGGCGCAGTAACGGGAGTCGGGTGCCGTCTCAGGACGTACGCTCTCAATGAACGCCTCGAGTTTCGTGGGGCCGAGGTCGCCCTCGCCGCGCTTGCGCACCGCCACCTCGCCCGCTTCCTCTTCGTTATCTCCGACCACCAGAATGTACGGAAGCTTCTCCAGCTCAGCCTGGCGGATCTTGTTGCCGAGAGTTCCGCTTTCGGTGTCCACCTCAACGCGCATGTCCTCACAGCGAAGCCGGTGTGCCACCGTCTCGGCGTACTCGAAGTTCCGGTCGTTGATCGGGAGGATCTTCACCTGGACCGGCGCAATCCACATGGGGAACTCACCTGCACACTGCTCGATAAACACGCCCATGAACCGTTCAATTCCGGCCAGCACCACGCGATGCACCATCGCCGGGCGATGTTCTTCACCGTCCGCGCCCACGTAGGTCATATCGAAGCGCTCGGGGAGGTTGAAGTCACATTGGATCGTCGGCCCCTGCCACAGCCTGCCGAGGGCATCCTTCATCTTGATGTCGATCTTCGGCCCGTAGAACGCACCGCCGCCCTCGTCTATCTCCCACGTCAGATCGTTCGCCTTAAGCGCTCCGCGAAGAGCCTCGGTGGCCTGCTCCCACACGTCATCCGCGCCGATCGACTTCTCCGGACGGGTACTGAGGAAGACCTCGTACTCGTCAAAGCCGAAGGCTCGAAGCATATCATCGGCGAACTCGATGACACCGGTGATCTCCTCGGTGAGCTGGTCCATTCGGCAGAAGATGTGCGCGTCATCCTGGGTGAAGCCCCGCACGCGCAGAAGACCGTGCAGCACGCCGGACTTCTCGTGTCGATAGACTGTGCCGAGTTCAAAGTAGCGGATCGGCAGATCGCGGTAAGAGCGGGTGTGAGACTTATACACCAGCACGTGACCCGGACAGTTCATGGGCTTTATCCCGTAAGACTGCCCCTCGATGTCCGTGTAGTACATCGGATACGCCTGCTGGGCGTGCCCGGAGGTCTCCCACATGTTCGATTTGACCAGGTGCGGCGTGCGCACTATCTGGTATCCGCGGCGTATGTGCTCGTTGGTGGCGAATTCCGTGATCAGGTGCCGCAGCATGGCGCCCCTGGGGTGGTAATACACCAGGCCCGCTCCGGCCTCCTCGTGGAAGCTGAACAGGTCGAGTTCGCGCCCGATGCGCCGATGGTCGCGCCGGCGCGCCTCCTCTATCCTCTCGAGATGGTCCTCGAGTTGCTGCTTCCTGGGGTAGGCCGTACCGTAAATGCGCGAGAGCATCCGATTCGCCTCACTGCCACGCCAGTAGGCCCCTGCGACGGAGAGCAGCTTCACGTGCTTGATCCGACCGGTGTCCGGCACGTGTGGCCCGCGGCAGAGATCAACGAAGTCGCCGTGCTCATAGATGGAGACCACGTCATCCTCCACCTCATCGATCAACTCGAGCTTATACCGGTTCTGTTGCTCCTCGAAGAGTTCCTCAGCCTCGGATTTCGAGATGCGCTCGCACGAGAACGGCTCCTCTGCCTCGATGATCTCCTGCATCTTCTGCTCGATCTGCCGCAGGTCGTCCTCAGTAAACGGCTCGGGCACATCGAAATCGTAGTAAAAGCCGTCATCTATTGCAGGGCCGATAGTGGGCCTGGCCTCGGGGTACAGTTGCTTCACTGCATCCGCCATAACGTGGGAGGCTGAGTGCCAGTACACATGCTTACCCTCTTCCGAGTCGAAGGTGAGCACCTCAAACTCCGCGTCCTCGCTGATCGGTCGGCTGAGGTCAAACAACTCGCCGTTGACCTTTGCCGCGACGGCTGCCCGCGCAAGGCCGGGCCCGATTCTTTCGGTGGCTTCAAGAGCCGTCGCGCCTCGTTGAACCTCCAGTTCGGAGCCATCGGGCAGCGTGAGCGTCACCTGGTCACTCATAATGCAGACATCCTCCGGTCTGAAGCATGTATCATATGGGGCATTGAGTTGTGAGACTTGAAGTTCGGCTGAGCAGGACGACTCGGCGCGCGTAGTGGTCCATCACATCGCGGCGCTCGAAAAAGCATGTCCATGCCGATCAGTAGATCACGCCTCTGTTTGACATCTTCCCGCGCTGCTTAAACGAAAACCCCCATCCATGTACGGATGCGGGCGGGAGCTTCTCATGGATGTTCATGACCATACCAGGGTCATGCGTTTCAGTACTGCCGGTTGATTCGGACCGAATCGCGCCTCAGGCTCTCAACGATTCGTGCATCATGGTGGGCGCTGGAGGACTTGAACCTCCGACCTCCACCGTGTCAAGGTGGCGTTCTTCCCCTGAACTAAGCGCCCATCGTTTTCTTTCGCACCAGATTATACCAACCAGGCCGGCTCTTGTAAAGGCGGGTTTCTGTGCCGAGAAGGCGCCTTAGGACGCTCCTGCAACTACAGAAGCCCCCGGTCTGTTCAGCCGGGCGAAATGGGGGACGCTCCTGTTCACGTCACCCCATTCCGGTGGAAGATCCTTTCGGGCAACAGGTCAGGCTCATGGCACGCATCTGGATGATCGATCACTGGCTCAGCCTGCTACGTGTCTCCTCCGGGTCAAACTCCATGTGGATGAAATCGTCGTCTGAACCCTCGGGTTGGCCGCGGACGGCAACGTGTTCGTGTGCCGCTGCGAGGTGCGCTCCGGCAAGCAGCAACTGCGCCCCGATAAAGGCCCATGTGAGGAACATCACCACCCCTGCGAGACCGCCGTAGATCGCCGACTGCCCTGCAGACCGCAGTGCGGTCGCCCGCAGGATCGGCATGATCGCCATCCACAGAGCGGCGGAGAAGAGTGCCCCCACTGCGGCCGAGCGTGTGGAGACACGGCGCACAGGCATGAACTTGTAGAGGAGAAAGAAGCCCGCGAATGCGGTGGGCAACTCGATTAGCAACCGCAAACCGGGCTTCAGGAGGCGAATCTCAGTGAGATCGATGATCAGCAACCGACTGGCCAGTTCAACCGCAGAGGGCAGCAGCGCGCCAAGCAGGAGAAATACGAACACCAGAAGCCCCGCCCCGATCATCGCCGCGAGTGCAATGAGCTTGCGCCCGAATACGCCTCGCGCCTCCTCGCTACCCCATATCTCGTCGAGATTCATCTCAAGCGCCTCGAAGAGCCTCATCCCCGCCCAGACCAGAAGCAACAGGCTGAAGATGCCAGCGATGTGCGCATCGGGGTTCATCAACAGCGCATCAAGCTCCCCGAGAACCGCTCCCGCTGCTTCACCCGCAAACTGCTCCACAGCCGAACTCACCCACTCATATGTGTCGCCATCAGGCCCTATGACGATCTGAAGTGACCACGCAAGCAGCAAAGCGAGCGGTCCGATACAGATCAGAGCGTAGAAGCCAAGCGCCGCCGCCATGATCCCGGGCATTCCCTCGCCCCGGCGAAGGAACGTGATTCGGGCGATGCGAAACCATCTCGGCGATATCCGCCTTGTCCGCTCCCTGACCGTCTTCGTCCACTTCTGTAGATTCACACTCTCGACTTCGGGGCACAACGCCCGCCTTCCTGCATTATCCTCGCATCCATCCTGCCCAACGGAGGTATTTGACGATGCTCGTCGAACATGGTGTGAGTGAAAGAACGCGAGACCCGCCAACAACGAGAACCACAAATCTTAGTTGAGGGAGAAAGACCAATGCTCACAGCCGAGAAGGTCAAGCAGGCCGCTAAGGCCATGGGCGCCGATCTCGTCGGTATAGGCACCCCCGACCGCTGGGAAGGTGCACCAAAGCAGATGGATCCGCGCTACATAATGCCCGAAGCAAAGTCGATCATCGCCTTCGGCTTCCGTGTCATGCGCGGCAGTCTCCGGGGCATCGAGGAGGGCACCTTCTTCTCGAACTACTCCTCGATGGGCTACGGCGGCCTTAACTGGCTCTACATGCCGATGACCATGATCAATCTCGCAAAGTACATCGAGGATCACGGTTATGAGGCCATTCCGCTCGGACATCTCTCCCCGTGGCGTGCCATCGACAACGAAGGCAACCTGCGCGAGGGCATGTCCCGGCCTGTTGAACCCGACAAGCCCGCCCCCGACGTGATGGTTCACCTGCGCATAGCCGCATTTCTCTGCGGGCTCGGCGAGATTGGCCATTCGAAGATGCTGCTCACCCCACAGTTCGGCCCGCGCCAGCGCCTCGCGGTCATGATGACCGAGGCGGAGCTTGAGCCTGACCCGATAATGGAGCCCTACCTGTGCGACCGATGTATGTTGTGCGTGGAGGAATGCCCCGGTGGCCTCATCCCGCGCACCCGTGACATCAAGGTCAACCTCGCGGGCCATGATGTCGAGTGGGCCGACATCGATATGAAGAAGTGCAACGTGTACTTCCGTGCGGGTGAGATCCTCGAGGACGGCGAGAAGGGCGAGTACTTGCCAGATCGTGACGATGTAGCGCCCGGCCCGTGGTCACCGTTTGCGAAAAAGCCCAATACCATCTATGAGCATGGTCAGGCGATCTCGGGGTCGAAGGGCTGCACCCGTGCCTGCATGATCCATCTCGAGGAGCAGGGCAAGCTGGGCAACGAGTTCAAGACCCCCTTCCGCCGCAAGCCGCTCTGGCGAGTGGACTGGTCGGCGGAATGACCTGAGAACTCGAATCAGCGCCGCCCACAACTCCGGCAGGAAGATGAGGGCGTTGCCCGAAAGGCTGTACCGAACCATCAATATGCTCGGATCAGGAGTGGTGTGAATGGGGTACCCGGGTAAGATCGGATTGGTACTGACTGTATGCGTTACATTGGCAATGCTCAGTGTTGCGATCACAGGGTGTCCGCCCCCGCAGGAACCGGGGATGGAGGACCTTTCGCCCAACGAGGAGATCGTCTGGCCAGAGCCAGATCCGCCTGTTGAACCTGAAGAGAGACGCGTGCCGGATGAGGAGGTTCCGGATGACGCCGTCGAGGTGATTCTCACCGAAATGGCGATTGACATGCCAGATGAGATCCCGGCCGGCGCTACGGTCTTCCATGTGATCAACGAAGGAAGTCTTCCCCACAATGTCCAGATCGAGGGTGAGGACGTGGACGTTAAGCTCGATGAGGACCTTCAGGCCGGGGAGAGCGATCTGCTCTTCGCTGACCTCGCGCCGGGCGAGTACCGTGCCTGGTGCCCGGTCGGCGCTCATGAGGATCAGGGCATGGTCACCAACTTCACTGTCGTGGAAGAATGAAGCCGTCGTCAGCACTCGTCCAGGCGGCAGCCGCACTCGGCTGCCGCCTGCTGCGTAATGGCCTCCGCGAAACATAGCAGGCTGATGAGGATCTGGCCTCACTCATGATACTGAACACGGGCTGAAGAGATGCACGACGACGCGGACAGACAGAAACGGTCGCCGTCCCTTGCGGCTTTCGCAGAGGCGGGATCCCGCGCCCGCCTGTGTTGTTTGTGGCTAACGCGGGTACACCGATGACGAAGAGCTTCGGTGCCGGGAACTCCAGCATTCTTCACTCTGTGCACGGCTCACAGGCACGCATTTCTGCAGGGAACCGGCATTCCGGGCCTGTAATGTGGAGGCGCTTGAGCGCAGTTCGGCACTCGCGCGACCTGCGTCATCTGCTACTGCATGGTGCCGGATCATGTGCGGGGGCGGATGTGTCCGCCAACCGATGACCATCGCGCCGAGAGGAAGCGCACCATGAAGTTCGCTGTCGGCTATCAACTCCCCGATCAGGACTCCGAGCCCATCGTGGATGTGATCGAGGAATACCGCGAGCACATTGCTGAGGTCTACTTCCCGTGGGCGGATATGCCCTCAGGTCGCGCGCCGCTCGCGACCGCCCACGGGTATACCGACTGGACCGCTCAGCGCCACCTCGAAGGCGACCTCTTTCGCCTGCGCGAGATGGGCGTGAAGCTCGACGTGCTGTTCAACGCCGCCTGCTACGGAGGCCGCGCGATCAGCGAGTGGCTGGAGAACCAGGTGCGCTCGGTGCTCGATTACATCGAGGCGGGCGCGGGCGGCGCCGAAATCGCCACCACCACCTCTCCCTTCGTCGCGCGCACGATCCAGAAGTACCACCCCGAGGTCGAGGTGCGCGCCTCAATCAACATGAAGATCGGCACCATCAAAGGCATGAAGTACCTCGCCGACGTCTTCGACAGCTTCCACGTGCAGCGCGAGTTCAACCGCGATCTCGACTACCTGCGCGAACTGCGGGAGTGGGCCGACGAGCATGACAAACGCCTCATCATGCTGGCGAACTCCGGCTGCATGATCCACTGTTCCGGCCAGGCCTTCCACGACAACATGGTCGCGCACGAGACGGAGATCGACGAGTGCCTCAACGTGCGCGACTGGAACGCGCACACCTGCTGGCGCTATCTGCAGGAGGATGAGAACCGGGTCTCAGTGCTGCAGAACACATGGGTGCGGCCTGAGGACCTGCATCACTACGAGGACCTCTTCCCGGTGGTGAAGCTGGCGACGCGGATGCACGCGCGCCCGCGGATGGTGATCGATGCGTACGTCAACCGCCACTTCACGGGGAATCTGCTCGACCTGATGGAGCCGGGATTCGGCCCGGCCTTCGCGCCACACATCATCGACAACGCGCGCTTTCCCGACGACTGGTTCGACCGCACCTCCACCTGCGATCGCCGCTGTCACGCCTGCGACTACTGCCGACAGGTGCTCGAAAAGGTGCTGGTGAGCTTCGGGGAGATGGCGTAGTTGCATCTCATCCGGCCCGGCGGGATCATTCAGGACTCTCCGACTCGTTCGCTGCAGACGCCCCGCGATGGAAGTTCACAAGATAGTTAACCCCGGATAAGACGGTCAGCGCCAGCGCCAGGTAAAGAAGCACCAGCCCGAGTGGGTTCAGATCGAGACCGAAGAAGGGCACGTGCCAGACCAGCACGCCGATCGCCACCGACTGGGTGACGGTCTTGAGCTTCCCAAGCCGGTCTGCGGCGATGACAATGCCCTCTGCGGCCGCCACAGCGCGCATCCCGGTGACCGACATCTCGCGCGCCAGGATCACAATGACCACCCAGGCGGGGGCCCAACTCAGGCGCACCAGCATGACGAGCACCGATACGATCAACAGCTTGTCCGCAAGCGGGTCGAGGAACTTGCCGACCCGCGTGATGCTGTCTTGCGCACGTGCCAGATGCCCGTCGATCACGTCGGTCACGGAGGCGGCGACGAAGACGGCGGTCGCAACCTGGCTTGCCCATGTCCACTCGTACCACAGTACGAAGTAGAGCAGCAGCACGATCGCGGGCATGGCGAGGATGCGGCTTAGCGTCAGTACGTTAGGTGCGTTTATGTTCTTACGCATGGTTCGCGGGTCTTCTCCATATACTAAGTGTAGCAACATATGGCATGAGGAATTTCGTTCATCGCTCCCGTGAGTCCTCTGTTCTGCACTCGGCCATTACTACTGGCAGGATTGAGCCGTCCCGGCGGGGAAGCATACGCCGATCTCGCACCCGAAATGCGGTCATGTGATAACGCCGATTGACCTCCCGCCGGAGACAGCAATGAGACGCAGGACTGCGTGGGGCCTCGCCGCCCTGACATGGCTCATGATTCCACTCCTTCTGCGAGGCGTCCGCGGATCCCGGCCATGATGTCGGCGGGGCGGAGAGGCTCGCCGTAGACCCGGGTCCAACAGTCCACGTCCACGAGCGTCTGAGCGCGCAGGAGCCAGGCAAGCT
>PXBW01000011.1 GCA_003566775.1 candidate division WS1 bacterium | reverse complement strand
GCGCGGATGTCTGTTCGTGCATTTTGCTGACGGCAGATCCGGCGCCTGTCCGGCCACTATCACTGACCCTGCTCCAGCACTGTGAAGCGATGACGATGCTGCACTTCATAGGCCTCGGTGCCATCCCAGTCGTGGTACATGCGCACCTCATACTCGCCCGGTGGAAGCGGGTTGAACATCATAACACCTTCCGACCTCCCCCGCGTATAGCGCCAGTCGCCCCACGTGCTGTCGGTAGCGTCGGCGGGAACGACGTTGATCCAGTCACTGTCGTTGCCCGGTAGCCCCCTGAAGAACACTGTGATCGGTTGCTCGATTGCGTAGGTGCTTTGCTCCGTGGCGACCGGAGCGTCTGCGCCCTCGGGAATGGGGCCCGAAAAGAATGTGTGGCGCTGCTGTACGGTGTACCCGCCGCCTCCGGCCCAGTCGAAGTACACGCGTACCTCGTAGCGTCCCTCAGGCAATCCTGGGAACTCAAGGTCACCCTCGGTAAGGCCGCGCGTGTAACGCCAGTCACCCCAGGTTCGGTCGGATGCCTCCGCCGGCACCACGTTGATCCAGTCGGTTCGATTGCCCGGTAGTCCCTCGAAGTGAACCACGACCGTCTCATCCGGTTCGTATGCGGGGGCGCTCGTCCATACAAGTACGCCGCCGATCTCGGGGAGCGCGGGTGCACCTTCATCGTCACCAGGCTCGGCCGGTTCCGGCTCCTCTGGTTGGTCCGCTTCTGGTGGATCAACGCCGACCCAGAACGTGTGGCGATCAGCGACATCGTACGAGGCGGTTCCCTGCCAATCGAGGTAGAGCCGCACCTGATAGACTCCAGGCTCCATGGGGGCGGGCAGATCGATCATGCCATCCTCGATACCTCGGGTGTACTGCCATCTTCCCCAGGTGTTCTCCGGAGCTTCCTCAGGCACGATCGCAACCCAGTCAGTCGGGTTGCCGGGAAGCTCCGACAGCACGATGGTCACCGTCTCTCCGGGGTCGTAATAGTTCCTCTGAGTTGTGACTGCCGGGTTCTGCCCCGCAGCGGGCAGCAGTGCGAACAGCATCATGCAGGTCGCCCATACCGGCGTTACGATGCGGGCGGCGGAGGTAAATGACGCAGTCTTTCGACGGCTCACAGGAGGTACGGCTGTAAGCTTCTTCATGCGTATGACCCCATTCTGCCGATTGCGCTTCTGAACCATTCCCAACAAGAGTGTTGCGCGGCAGATATCTCGCCGCAGAGGAAATGGCGCGAATCAGCGGGAAGTTGAACCTCCACTGGTCCTTCACCTTCGACAGTAATTAAGTTACTGGGCGCACGCAGGCAGGCGCAATACCGCGAATAGCGGTGGAGACGCCAGGGACGGGCAACGGGCTGAACGCTCCCTCCTTCCCTCCTCGTTCTGCCGGTGTCTGACGGGCCCTGTCTGCCGGCCTCAGTGCATCAACCTCTCGCAGAGGCATGAGACCACGAACATGCAGGTTTCGATGATCTGCTCATGAGACCACGGCGCCTTTGAGTCCAGCACTCCCTGCGGGCTCTCGTATATCAACGGGGTCGCGCCACAGAGTTGATGATATAGCGCGGCCGATGACCGCTCTGAGTCGAGAACTTTGCCGTCGAACAGGATATCCTCAGTCGTCGCCGCCTCGATGATCTCCCGGCACAGCGCCATCTGCTCCTCCTGCACCTGTGGAGGGATGAAGCGTGTCGGTCTGATCATCAGAGGCGGGGCGGCGTGTGCGTGGAATTCCAGCACCACGTCAGGGCCGTGCTCGCTCATGAACTCCATGACTGCGCCCGTCTCCGGACTGCGGACGCTTTCTGGTTCATTTTCACGGCTGATGTGCTGGCCCGCATCGTTGAAGAGACCGCCGAGGATCATCATCCTGTCCGGACTGCAATTGCCCCGGGAGGGGTCATAGCGCTCTCCCTCTATGGTGATACCTGCGTCGTAGTGCAGGATGTCCTGCCGGGCGAGGCCGACGAATGAGTTGGGCATGCGTGCCCGGGCATCCGGATTGGCGACGGGTACTATGACATAGTTGATATCATCGACGATCCCGGGCCACGAGGTACCCTTGAGGTCTCGGCCGTAGCCGAGCACGGAGATGACGTTGAGGCAGGCCGCAGCGCCCTGCGGCTCGTGCCCGTGGATGCCGCCGACGAGGCCGAGAGTGGGCGCGTTCGAACGGCCGCGGTAGGTGACCGCGTGAATGGCCCTGCCGCCGGCGGATGTGCCGATGTGTTCCACCTGGCAGTGGTCGGCGGTCGAAAGTATCTCGTCGAAGCGGTCGAAGGTGGCGGGCCAGAACTCGGGGGTGGCGATGCGCGGTGGCAGTCGGCGTCTGAGAGTCCGATCCAGCATTCTTCTCACTCTCCCGCAAGCGTGATTCGACGGTGATCAGTCGAGCACAGCGGTGTTGACGACGAAGCGCGGCTTCTGTCCTTTCAGGCTGCAAAGCATGTTCTCGCACACGGTGGCATTGACCCTCGCCGCGCTCTCAGCGGTCATCGACGAGTTGTGCGGAGTCATTATGGTGTTGGGAGCGCTGAGGACGGGGTCGTCCCCGGCTGGCGGCTCCGGGGCGAGGGCGTCCAGGGCCGCGCCCGCGATCCACTCTTCCTCGAGCGCGCGGACGAGCGCCGACTGGTCCACCAGCCCTCCGCGCCCGCAGTTGATCAGCAGCGCCGAGGGCTTCATCGCGCGAAGCTGCTCTTCACCGATCATCTCCTGCGTCTCCTCAGTGAGAACCGCGTGCAGAGTGATGACGTCCGATTCGGCGATCAGTTCCTCGAGCGACACCAGCGAGGCATTGAGTCTGCCTGCGTGAAAGGGTTCGGCGTAGGGATCATGAGCCAGTACGCGCATCGAAAACCCGCCCGCCCGTCGCGCGACCGCCTGCCCGATCGAGCCGAGACCGATGATACCGAGGGTCTTGTTCCATATCTCTATTCCCTCAACCTGACACCAGTCACATGAACGCGCTACGGACATCTGCTCCGGCAGCCGCCTGGCGAGGGCGAGCATCAGGCAGAAAGTCTGATCCGCCACCGATTCGGTGACCCTGCCCGGCGTGTTCGTTACGATGACGCGGGCGGCGCTCGCGGCCTCAATATCGATGGAATCGTAGCCGACGCCCCAGCGGGCCAATGACTTGAGGCGTGGCAGTGCGTCGAAGACCTCCGCAGTGTAGGGCTCCATGCTGGCGATCACCCCGTCACAGCCCTGCAGTGCGTCGATCACCTCGCTTGCGGTCCGCAGCGGCTCTAAAGGGCCACGCAATACCTCGACACCGGCCTCACGCAGTGGCGCTCCGGCTTTCGGCTCGTGGCGCATGAACGGTGCGGCGAGTATCATGACGCGGTGGCTCATAGTCACAGCCCCTCACAGAACGATTCGTGTTCCCGGATGACGCCGAGCGCCGCCTGACTGCCGCGTACGAAGAGCGAGACCTCCGAGGCGAAGCACAGGAAACGGCAGCCGGCGTCGAGGTACTTCACCGCCATCTCGACGTCGAACGCGTGCATCCCCGGGGCGACACCGGCATCCAGTGATGCCGAGAAGATGTCCTCGATTGCCTGCACGACCTTCGGGTGGTCGAGCTGCCCCGGCAAACCCAGACTGAGCGACAGGTCGTTGGGGCCGATGAATACGGCGTCCACGCCCTCGACCGACACGATCTCCGCGCGGTTGTCAAGGCCCTTTACGGTCTCAATCTGCACCGCGACGAGGGTGTCCCGGTTACGCTCCCGGGTGAACTGTTCTGCGGGCTTCGCCCGATAGTCGTCGTGAGCTATGCTGGTGCCGAGGCCGCGATTGCCGTCGGGGGGGAACTTCACCTGGTTGACGATCTCCTGCGCCTGTTCGGCGCTCTCCACGTGAGGAAAGATCAGGCCATCGCAACCGAGATCGAGGTAGCGGGCGGGCCACTGGCCACGGAAGCCGGGCGCGCGCACATAGACCTGCAGGCCGATGTCGCGGCCGGTGCGCAGCAGCCAGGCGACCGTCTCAAGGCCGGGCCAGTGGTGCTCGGTGTCGAAGATAACGAAGTCGTGGCCCGCCTCCTGGACGATGCGACAGGTTCCGGGCGAGGCCATCTCACCGAGCATGGTGCCGACGACTGCGTTGCCGCGGGAAAGCGCGTCTTTGACGGGATTC
Source organism: candidate division WS1 bacterium (assembly GCA_003566775.1). Lineage (GTDB taxonomy): Bacteria > Armatimonadota > Zipacnadia > Zipacnadales > UBA5352 > UBA5352. Next base: position 915 of record PXBW01000011.1, on the reverse strand, counting down.
TCAGACATCTCTCTCCTCCTTAAGTAATCAGTGTGAGTTCATTCGCCGCGCCATGCACCACGCCCTTCCACACCTTTGCTACAACGCTGAGACACGGACGGCAGACTGACGGAGAAGATTGTGATTGTGTATGAATCCCCGGTGCTTGAGTCTGATAGTAGGGGGGGGATCGTCACGCCCGAATCTGGTTCCTGCAGAGGACGCTTCCTGCGCGGGCGATCTGCCGACCTGGATGGTCTCCTGAGGTGAATGCAGGTTTTGCATTACCGCGATCTGCTGCTCTGAGTGGAGAGCACTACGCGAGGGAGCGCGCGAAAAACGAGATGGGCGGCACGATTCAATCGCCTCTCCGTGCGTGGGCGGTTGAGTCCGCAGTCGTCCCTGAGTAGCGTCGGAGCGAGGCTTTCGGCGGTATGTTTCGGTGCGCCTCCCTCTCGATACGAACGACGCCTCACCCCTGACCCCGCCTCCGGCGGGGCGCACTGGGCTGCTCCTGTGCCGCCATCATCTCGTGGCGATTTGCTTCAGCATCGGAACTACTCTGCAGGCTGCAGCAGGTTATTCACGTTCGACTCCCAGCCATTGCCCGCAATCTCCTGCAGAAGCTCCTCATAGGCGGGTTCATCCCACGCGATCGCCGCGGTCCGCAGCAGCGGAAGCAGCCGCATAGGGTTGACTTCGTCAAGCCCCTCGTACTCCCACTCGCCCTCCCCTACGCTGTGCTCGATCAGCCAGTCTAATGCCGTTCGGATACTTCGCCCATCCTCATCCTCGAACCCCCACAGGTCAATCTCCAGCTTCTCGCCGAGACGGCCGAGGTCGAAGAATGCTGAGAGATTGTAGATGCTGTAGCCGTACGGCCTGGTCCGCCTGAGTTCCAGCGGCTGGCGTCCGTCTGGCTCAATCTGCGTTACG
>PXBW01000104.1 GCA_003566775.1 candidate division WS1 bacterium | reverse complement strand
TCCGCTCATAGCGCTCGCCATCGATCTCATAGGCCACAGCGATCTTGATAGTCTCTTCCTCATCAAGAACGTCAAGCTTTGTGATCGCGATGCCCGTTGCGCCGTTAATCTCGGAGGCGGTGCGCAGCGCGACGCCGTCCAGCCAGCCGCAGCGTCGCGGTCTGCCTGTAGTGGTGCCATACTCCGCGCCGCGTTCACGCAGACGATCTCCGCTTTCGTCCTCAAGCTCTGTTGGGAACGCGCCGGCACCCACGCGCGTCGTGTAGGCCTTCACCACCGCGTACACCTCATCGATCTCGGTGGGCCCCACGCCTGTTCCGAGGCAGGCTCCGCCGGAGACCGGGTGCGATGACGTCACGTAGGGATACGTCCCGTAGTCGAGGTCGAGGAAGGTGCCCTGCGCGCCTTCAAGGACCACGGTGCCGCGCTCCATCGCGCCGCGGATGTCGTCTCGCACATCGGCGATATGCGGCCGGATCGTGTCCAGGGAGTCCGCGATCTCTTCGAAGACGTCTCCAGGATCGATTGGTTCCGCACCGTAGAGATGCTCGATGATGATGTTCTTTGTAGCCAGTTGCGCTTCAATCAGTTCCCGCAGTCGATCGTCATCGAGCAGATCCGCCATGCGGATGCTCAGCGGCATACGCGCGGTCTTGTCGGTGTAGGTAGGTCCGATGCCGCGCTTTGTGGTGCCGATGCTGCTGTTGCCTCGCGCCTGCTCCTGCAGCCCATCGAGCAGGCGATGGTACGGCATGATGACATGAGCGTTGACCGATATGCGCAGGTTGCTGCACGAGGTACCCCTCTCGCGCAGACCTTCGATCTCCTCGCGCAGTCCAATCGGGTCTATGATCGTTCCCGCGGCCATGATGCACAGCGTCTGCTCATGCAGGATGCCCGATGGGATGAGGTGAAGCTTGAATTCTTCGTCGTTGACCACGACGGTGTGTCCGGCGTTGTTGCCCCCCTGATAGCGGACAACAGCCGTCGCGCCCTCGGCGAGAATGTCGGTGATCTTGCCTTTTCCTTCGTCGCCCCACTGTGCTCCTATAACGACCCTGGCAGGCATTTCTGTCGATCCCTTCTGGGAGTTTTGCCCCCAATGCGATGGGCATAACAAAAGCCCAGGGGGGATTGACCCTCCTGGGCCCGAGAGGATGAACATCCCGATATATGACGGTACACTATCCACGCATTTGCTGTCAAGGTTGCTGGAGCGTGTCGGAGATGCTCGGATCGATGCCGCGCGGGCTTCTATCGCACCCTCAGACTTGCTTCCCAGCCAACATGAAGCGGTCACTATCTACTCAGTGCGTAAACCAGCAGGTTGGTGCCCATGCGCAGCGCCTGCTGTCGAATCTCCTCCGGATTGCCGTGTACCTCCTGGTCCTCCCAGCCGTTGCCGAGGTCGGTGTTGAATGAGTAGAAGAGCACGACACGCCCTTCATGCACTATCCCGTAGCCGTGCGGTGGACCGCCGTGGTGCTCGTGAACCTTCGGCAGACCGTTGGGGAACTCGAACAGGCAATGGTAGATCGGATGTGAGAACGGCAGTTCGATAAGCTCTTTGTCCGGAAAGAGCCTCGCAACCTCCTCGCGGAAATATTCATCGAGGCCATAGTTATCGTCAACGTGGAGAAAGCCTCCGCCGAGTAGATACTCGCGCAGATTCGCGCGCTCTGCTGCGTTGAACGCGATCCTTCCGTGCCCGGTGGCATGAACGTATGCGAACGCGTGTAACTCGCGCGAGCCCGCCTTGACCGTCTCCTCCTGTTCGGGGATGCGCAGATTCGTGTGCTCGCGCGCGAACCGGAGAAGGTTAGGCAGCGACGTGGGATTTGCGTACCAATCGCCACCCCCACCATACTTAAGGCGGCCTATGCGCTCCTCCGACACGGCGGCGGAAATGCACATGGCAAGTGCACACACCAAGATTGTTGCTGTCAATCTCCTCTGCATGCTTGATATGCTTTTCCTGCGGAATCTCTCCACGAGGCGTCTCATGGGTTCAGACGCATCTGAGGCGAATCTGTTCCATAGAAGGCGCCTATCCGACGCTCCATCGTCTGCGCAGCAACCAGTCGGCGCCCGCGATGAGCACGACGAGCAGGAAGAAGCCAGTGGTTCGCGCGGGTCTCAGGACAATGGTGCGTTCATGCCGTTCCGGTTCGAGCGGAAGCAGTTCGCGTAGCTCCGCGGCGCGCTCGAGAGGAAGGTATGCACCTCCGGTCTCCTCCGCGATCGCCCTGAGGACCTCCGGTTGTGCCGGGCGAGTCAACTCTTCCACCGACTCGATGATCTCAATGGTCCTCGTGTCCTGTCCGAGGTCCTCTGAACCGCGTCGTGCCGATGCAGTGAGCCGGACCGTGCCTGGCTCCCCGGCACGCCACGTCGCCCCGTAGATGCCCGCATCGGGGGTGCGGTCCGCTTCGATCTCCCGTTCCCCCTCAGGTCCCACCACGGTGAGCGTCACGTTAGCGCCCTCAATCGGCTCCATCTCCTCATCGATGACGTGCACATCCGCCCTCACCGCCCCCCCACTCTCCCATGTGTCACGACCGACCTCGAGTATCACTTCGCGCTCCTCTCGCGGGGCGATGAGCCAGCCCACTGCAGCCGTCCAGAAAGCCTCCCAGGCGGCGCGAGAATGCTCGTCCGCCGGAGGAGACTGTCGCCAGCGCCAGGTGTCATCGACAGTGACTGCCAGCGTTCTGCCCGCGCCGTGGCGTCCCGTGATGACCACCGGCAGGTCGGATTGCCCGCCGGCGGTGCCCTTCACGGCAACCTGCGCGTCTGAAGCGACCCCTGCTATCCGGTTCATGCCTTCAAGCAACGGCAGCCGATGCCACGCCTGCACTCCACTGTCACGCAGCGCCGTCGGCAGTTCGCCTGCCTCGGTTACCTGCACAGCAACCGCGTCTGCCAGCAGGCCGTCGGCGGCACTCATCCTCACCGGAAGCGCCGTCGCCACCGGGCTGTCCGCCCAGCCGCCCCCACCGAAGCTGCTGGGGCCACCCAGCATCGCCAGCGCTCCGCCTTCGAACACGTAATCCGAAAGCCGTGAGGCAAGCCCGCCTCCGAGCGCCTCGGCCTCGATATTCGACAGTATTACCGCACGGTAGCGGCCCGGATCACCCGCTTCATCGATGTCTGCGCGCCGGGGGGCCTCGTGATCGAACCAGAACTCGGCGGGATCGGCCTTGCGCAACAGAATCTTTGTCTCCAGGTCCTCAATGCGCAGAAGCAGGCGTCGCAGGAAAGCGTACTCGCGCCGCGGTCGGCCCTCGATCAGCAGCAGCCGTGCCTCCGCAGGCTCAATTCTCACCAAAACCGACCGCCGATTATTCGCAGCGGTCACCTCGCTTTGGTGCGGCGGAGCCGTTACCGTGTAGCGCTGATAGCCTGGTGTGCCCGCAGTCAACTGGAAGCGCGCGGGCCGCTCCCTGTGGCCGGCTTCGAGCCTCCGCGTGGCCACCTGTCGTTCACCCTCGGTCACGCTGAGTTCGACCACCTCATCCTCCAGGCCCGCCGCATCTACGAGGGCCCGAAGCTCGAACTGTTCGCCCTCGGTCACCGTGCGCGGAGCTACAAGGCCGGGTATGCTGATGTCCGGCACCGGCTCAGGGCTGCCAACGCCGATACAGTACACCGGCACTCCGTAGCCCCGCAGTGCCTGCGCGACGCGTGCGGGAGGCCGGTGGCTCCCATCCGCTCCATCGGAGATCAGCACACACGCCACCGGCTCCTGTGGACAAGGCCGCCGCAGTATCTCACTCAACGACCGGCGCAGATCTGCGTGGGATCCCCCCTCAGGCTCGGGCGGTACGTCATCGACACTCTCTGCGCCGTCGGAGATAAGGTAGCTCTCCACGCGGGCCTCCCCCATGACAGTCGCGAGATCGCCCGAATCTACTGCGGCGAATGCGGTGGAGTATCGGCTTTCGCCGTCCGGCGGGAGATCAGTCATGCTGCGAGAGACATCAACGGCAACCGCCACCAGAGGTGGCTCCTGAAGCTCGCGAGGCCGGTCGAAACGAGGATTGAGGATCGCGAAGATGATCGTTGCGAAGAGGAGCGTGCGCAGGGCCAGCAGAGCAAGTCGCCGGACCATAGGAATCGCACGGGTACGTAACCAGCACAGATAAAGTGCCGCGCCTGCGATCACGGCGGCGGCAACGGCCAGGGGCAGATGAGATTCTACTACGCTCATGGGGTTGCCCGAATCATAACACAGCGGTCGGGTGCCCGTGAAGCCTCCACCGCATCAGATGGTTCCGCGCAGGATCTCACCGAGACGCTGGAAACCCTCAGTTGTCGGTTCCCGCATGGCTGGATTGTGGAGGCCCGCCGCGGGATGAACCAGGGGCACGAAGGTCAGGCCGTGCCGCTCGATGACCGTCCCGTTGACTCTCATGATCCCGGCAGTGGGGTCGATCAGCGTCTGCAGCGCGGGGCGCCCGAGGGTGCAGACGAACTCCGGGCGAATGCAGGCGATCTGCCCATCCAGATACTCGCGACAGGCCCCCACCTCATCCGGATGCGGATCGCGATTACCCGGCGGTCGGCACTTGACGATGTTTGTGATGAATGCCTCCGACCGGTCGAGGCCTGCGGTCGCGAGCAACTGAGTCAGCATCTGTCCGGCGTTCCCGACGAAGGGCTCGCCCTGCAGGTCCTCCTGCTCGCCCGGGGCCTCGCCGATGAGCATGATCCGCGCATCTGCGGGTCCGACGCCCGGCACGGCGTTCGTACGCCCCTCCGCCAGTGCACAGCGCCGACACTCGCGAACTTGCTCCGCAATCTTCTCCAGCAGTTGAATCACGCCCTGCATGATGGCTGATGGAATCTACCCGCGGCGAACCACACACGACCGGCCGCATGCGCAGGTTGTTGGCTTGCCGCCCGCAGCCTGTGCCTCCATGTCATCCCGCCGCGTAGCCGAGGGACTCGCAGACCGCGCGGATCGTGGCGGTATCCGCGTCCGACGCCGGAACGACCGGGAGGCGTGTTCCGCCGCAATCGATCCCGCAGATCTCAAGCGCGCGTTTGACACACGGAGGATTGCCCGAGGCCAGGAAGCACGCATCATAGAGCGGCATGAGGCGATGATGGATCCCTGCGGCACGCGCCACATCTCCGTTGTGATAGCTGTCGATCATCTCGCCGATCTCCTCGGCGGCGATGTGTCCGGCCACGGAGATGACCCCCACGCCTCCTACCGACAGCACCGGCAGCGTCATCGCGTCGTCGCCCGACCAGACTCGGAAGCCCTCGGGCGCATCGCGGCAGATCTCGGCTATCTGTGCGATGTCCCCGCTGGCTTCTTTCGATCCGACTATGTTCTCGATCTCCTGAGCGAGGCGCACCACCGTCGGGGCCTCGATGTTCTTCCCGGTGCGTCCGGGGACGTTATACACGATCACAGGCAGATCGGTCTCCGCCGCGACCGTGGCGAAGTGCTGGTAGAATCCCTCCTGGGATGGTTTGTTGTAGTACGGTCCCACCAGCATGATCGCGTCGATGTCAAGCTTCGATGCTCTGCGTGTGAGCTCAATTGACTTCGCGGTGCTGTTCGAGCCGGTGCCGGCCATAATCGCCACGTCATCACCGACGGCGTCACGCACGACCTCCATCATCTCAAGCTTCTCATCATCCGTGGTGGTGGGCGATTCTCCGGTTGTGCCGGCGATGAGGAGGTCCGAGCCGGCGTCGGCAAGTCTTAGCGCAAGCTCCGCCACCCGATCGTAGTCCACCTGCAGATCGTCATCAAAAGGCGTCACCATCGCGGTGATCAGGTTTCCCATCTCAGGCATCTCTTTCACCTCATAAGCTTAACTGGCGATACAGTACCGTCGATTGAGCGGTTGGCGCTCAGAGCAATCCGCGCGCAACGAGACCCTCGGCGATCTGCACCGTGTTCGTCGCCGCACCCTTGCGCAGGTTATCCGAGACGCACCAAAGATTCAGGCCATGCTCGACAGTGTCGTCTTCACGGACCCGGCCGACCAGCACAGCGTCTTTGTGCTCGTCCTTGACGCAGTCGGCCTGCGTGGGATAACGCAGGCTCTCTGGATCGTCGATCACAGTGACGCCGGGAGCCTGCTCCGAATCGCGAAGAATATCCAGTGCCTCATCTCGCGAGAGCGGGCGTTCCAACTCGAGGTTGATCGACTCCGCGTGGCCGACAACCACCGGCACACGAACCGCGGTTGCGGTGATCTCCATCCGGGGATCATCCATGATCTTCTTCGTCTCATCAACCATCTTCATCTCTTCCTTCGTGTAATGCGATGGAAGAAAGCTGTCGATGCGCGGCAGGCAGTCGAACACGATCGGCTTGTCGAAGATCGAGGCATTCCACTTCACCTCTTCGCCCGCCGCGTACTGCTTCACCTGCGTTTCGAACTCCTCCATTGCCGCCTGGCCCCATCCCGAGGTCGCCTGATAGGTGGAAACCACAACGCGCTTGATCCCCGCAGCGCGGTGCAGCGGCGAGATTGCGATCACCATCTGGATCGTCGAACAGTTGGGGCTGCAGATATGACGATTCTCGTCCGTCACTGTGTCCATGTTCACTTCGGGCACCACAAGGGGGTAACCCTCGCTCATACGGAAGTCGCTTCCGTTGTCAACGACCCACGAACCGGCGGCGGTCGCCACCTCGCCCCACTGTACGCCTGCGCCCTTCGCACCCTCTCGCCCCGCGAAGAACGTGATGTCAAGCCCCTCGAACAGCGATTCGTCAACTTTGCGCACAAGGACCTCTTCGTCCGCGAGGATCTCTTTGCGCTCCCGTGTAGCCATCACCACCGGCGCTCCGTCTATCGGAAAATCGTGCTCCCTCAGGACGCGAAGGATTCTGTCACCAACAGGACCAACACCAACAATACCGACTCGAAATGCCATCTTCATACATCCATTCTCTCGTCAATGATTCTCCGTCTCTTGCTCATCAGGCATCGAACAGCAGCGCTTCGAGACCGTACACAAGTCCACTTATCTCGCACACCTCGCGGATAGCCAACAGCACACCGGGCATGAAACACTCGCGTCCGGTTGTGACATGCTCGATCGTGAGCGTCTCGCCGGGACCTCCAAGTGTCACCTGCTGGTTGGCGACCACACCGGCCATCCTGATACTGTGTACCGCGATGCCGCCGTGTTCGCCCCCTCGTACGTGCTCAAGATTGAAGTGCTGCGTCTTCTGCGCCTCGAAATCCTCACCTCGGGCCTCGCGCATCCGCTCGACGGTAGCCTGAGCGGTGCCCGACGGTGCGTCGAGTTTGTTCTCATGATGTGCCTCGATGATCGCGGCGTAGTCCATCAAGGACGCGGCCTCTGCGGCGAACTTCATCATCAGGTTAGCGCCGATGCTGAAGTTAGGGGCGACCACCGCGGGTGTTCCACATTCGTCGCACAACTCGCGCAGCGCTGCAAGCACCGCCTCAGAATATCCGGTGGTTCCCACCACACAGGCAACGTTCTCGCGCAGCGCTGCAGAGACGTTATTCATCAGAGCGTCGGGCCGGGTGAAATCGACCATCACGTCCGGCGACCAGCGCTCGATGCCGTCAGCTACCTCAGCGGCAAGCGGCTCACTCGGGGCACCCGACACCAGGTCGGCCAGGCTCTTACCCGAGTACGCGGGGTCAACACCACCCACGGGCGTCATGTCCGACGCATTCATCACCGCATCGACCACGGCGCGCCCCATCCTGCCGCCCGCTCCAGAAACCAACACTCTCGTCTGACTCATCAACTCTATTACCTCATTGCCGCATCGGCGGCCCGCAAAGTCTTCCGGCAGTGTGAACTGAGCGTTTCTCCGCTGTCTCAGTCCACACCTCCCTCCCGTACAAAGAAATGCCGGGGCCATCTTCGGCCCCGGCGGGGGGATGTCGCTCGTTACTTCAGTTACCGCTTGTCCCGGAAGTAGGCTCCCGCGGTCGGTCCCTCTGAGTCGGGCTCCTCCGGAGCAGGTTCGCTGCTCTCTTCGCGCTGTGGCTTCTTCTCACGCTCTTCACTCGGAGGGGCCTCCGGCTCGCTTCTGTCCGGAGCCGGAGCGGGCTCCCGCGCTTCAGGCGCTGCCTCAATCTCAACCTCGGCCGACTCTTCGGGTTCAGGCGCTTCCTCCTGCTCCTCTTGTTCGGCCGCCTTCTCCAGCGCCTCGGGCTTGTAATTCCCGTCACGGTCCAGCAGAGCCTTGCGGCTGAGCTTGATCTTGCCGTCATCCTCGACTTCCATCCCCCTGACGATCACCTCATCGCCGACGTCGAGGACGTCACGCACCTTGTTGGTGCGCTGATGCTCGATGTCGGAGATGTGAAGCAGTCCGTCGCGACCCGGAAGGACCTCGACGAAGGCGCCGAAGTCCGTGATCGTCACAACCTCACCAACGAGTATCTCTCCTACCTCGACGTCGCGGGTGATGTCATGGAGCGCCATGCGGACTTTCTCCACGTTCTCCGCGTCCTCACCGAAGATCTTCACGAGACCGTCGTCCTCGACGTCTATCTTGACTTCGAGTTCCTGCTCGAACGACCGGATCGTCTTACCACCAGGACCGATCACAAGACCGATCTTGTCCACCGGAACCTCGAGCGTGATCATGCGTGGCGCGAAGGGTGACAGCACATCGCGCGGGGTCGCGACCACCGAGTTCATCGCATCGAGTATCTGCAATCGGGCATCGCGGGCCTGCTGCAGCCCCTCTGCGAGCACCTGCTCGGGGAGGCCCTTGACCTTGATGTCAAGATGCAACCCGTTGACACCATTCACCGTCCCGGTGACCTTGAAGTCCATGTCGCCCGCCGCGTCCTCGAGGCCCTGAATGTCGGTCAGAAGCGTGTAGTTGCTCTCATCCTCGTAGAGCACACCTACCGAGATTCCCGCGACGTGCGTCGGGAGCGGTGCGCCTCCATCCATCATCGCCAGCGAGGCCGCGCAGCATGACGCCATCGAACTGGAACCATTGCTCTCCAGCACTTCCGAGACAACGCGCGTCGTGTACGGCCAGTCTTCCTCGCCGGGGAGCATGCGCTCTATAGAGCGCTGGACCAGCGCGCCGTGACCAATCTCCCGCCGACTGGCTCCGCGCAGGGGTCGGGCTTCACCCACGCAGAAGGGCGGGAAGTTGTAATGATGCATGAAGCGGTGGTACTCTTCTTCCTCCAGCGTGCGAATCAGCTTCTGATCGCGCGTCGCGCCCAGCGTAAGTACGGACAGCACCTGCGTCTCACCGCGGGTGAACACGCCTGAACCATGCGCGCGGGGAGCAAGCCCGACAGAGACATCAAGCGGTCGGATTTCCTTCGAGCCGCGACCATCAACACGTCGCCGCTCGTCGAGGATGATCCTGCGCATCTGCTCCTTCTGCACCTGATACATGGCCTCGCTGATCTGCGCGTCCGCGTCCTCGACACCCTCGAACTGCTCGCCAATCTCCTCCTCGATGATCTCGAGGTCTTTCCGGCGCCCTGCCTTGTCCGGAGATTGAATCGCCTCGCGGATATCAGCGGCACGCGCCTCCACCGCGGCCGCGACCTCATCGCTCGGCGCCCACAGAGGATACTCTCCCTTCGGCTTGCCCGCCTTTTCGCGTAGTTCGTCGATGGCGTCACAGACCGTGCCGCAGGCGCTCTGAGCCATCTTGATACCCTGCAGCACTATCTCTTCGGGCACCTCCGCGCCTCCCAGTTCGACCTGCAGCACACCCATCTTACCCGCCGCCACCGTCAACTCCATGCGCGCGGCCTCACGCTGCTCGAACGAGGGATTCAGTATAAGCTCGTCCTCAAGCCATGCCACCTGGGCGCACGCGAACGCGCCCTCCATTGGGGCCGGCGACAGGTGCATTGCCGCTGCAGCCGCAATCATCGCCACAACCTCGGGTGAGTTGTCGTTCTCGGCCGACAGCGGAGTGCAGATGACCTGAACCTCATTGCGAAGACCGTCAGGAAGCAGCGGACGAATCGGGCGATCGATCGAACGCGAGATCTGAATGGCCTCGGGCGAGGGCCGTCCCTCACGCTTGAAGAAACCGCCGGGTATCTGACCGACAGCATACATCTTCTCTTCGAAGTCAACGCGCAGGGGAAGGAAGCTTACGTTGGGATTTGGCTCGTCCTCAATAACTGCGGTGGCGAGAATCACCGTGTCGCCGTACCTCGCCGTCACAGCGGCGCTCGCCTGCCGCGCAAGCATGCCGGTCTCGAGCGTCAACTCACGCCCGGCGACCTGCGTGGACACTACCTGTTTTTCAAACACGAAAAATCGTACCTCCTGAGACAGACCACCCCGCCAGGAGGCTCGAGGAAACTTTCAGGAAACCAGGGAAAACCGGCGCGGGCGGATGCTTCGCCTGCTTTCACTGATTCCCTTTCGCTCCTCACCCTCCTGAGGGTAGCTGACTCTATATTCGGTGCCTGCTCGTAGATTGAGCAGGTTCTCTAAACAGCATATACATCTTACCGGATAGGTGTCACAATTGCAAGCCGCGCTTGAACGCGGAACTGCGCTCGCTCCGCAACCGGAGCCTCCAGCGGCAGCACCATATCTTCTCCTCCTGGCCACGTCGAATTGCACCGAATCCTTGCCTGCAGAAGGTGATTCATGTCACCCGGAAGAAAAGTTCATCCGCGGAGATTGGGAACGTCAGAAGTCGACAGAGACGGCACACCGACCGAAACCGATTTCGAAGGGGAGATGGCCTATCCTGCGCCAGATGATAGTTACTCCGGCAGTCATCGCCTGTATATTGGTCCTGGTCACCCTCTCCGAGGGCACCGCTCCGTCGGCATGGGCACAGGATGGAGCGGATGGCGAGCACGAGAACCTGCTGGTGAATCCCGGCTTCGAGGAGGGTGAGTTGGGCTGGGAGAGGCGCACGCCCAACAGCGAGGACCGCACCCTGACGATTACCCGCGAGGCCGCCCGCACCGGGGAGATGGGCGCCCGGATCGTCAACCTGAATACCACGCACAGTCGCTGGCGACAGGGCCATGATCGAGAGATCAACATTGCCCCTGGCTCGCTGATCCGACTGTCCGGCTGGATCCGAACCGAACTCGGGCCGGAGGGATACGCCGCTCTGCGCATCTACGCGATGACCGATGACGGCGATATCACCGCTCAGCCGACTTCCCGCCCGATCGTGGAGCAATCAGACTGGACGCGCACCTCCGTGAGTCTGAAGGTTCCCGAAGGAACCGACTACGTGATGGCCTACCTCGAACTGCCGAATGCGGCCGGGACCGCCGATTACGATGACATCGAACTTGTGGTACTGAGCCCTCCGCGGGTCCGCCAGGTGAGCGTTGACATGCTGCTGGTCACCGACGCGCCTGAAGATCATGAGACGGTGCGAAGTCTGCACACGCTCTATCCCGGACGAATGGACACAGTCAGCACCGCCGAGGGGATTGATCCCGAGAAGTACCGCAGCGCAATCGCGCTGGAGCGGGGAGATGAGCATGCGGTGGATATGGATGCGGTTGAAGCCTTCGCAGCCACCGGAGGCAGAGTCGTGGTGGACCTCGCACTATACGCGCGGGCAAGGGACCTCGTGCTGCGAGAGGAGGCGGTAGATCCCGACGACGCTTTGCTTCGCATCGCAGTGGAGCATCCCGTGACCCGGGGGTTCCGGACGGGAGACACCATCCCCTGGCACGGAGGTGAGCGTGGTGCCGCGATGACACGCTCGGTGGCTGGGGAAGTGCCGGGTATCGTGATGGGCGAGGCGGCGGACGGCGGCGCGCTGCTGATATTCGAGGAGATCGGTGAGGGAAGCCTGCTTGCAACGGACCTGACGGGGCTCCTGGAACCTGCATGGAATCAGCCCGGTTCGTTCAACAAGTACCTCTTCGCAGGCAATATGCTTGGAGAATCGGTGCGCTACGGCAGGCACTTTGAGCGTAAGCTCACCTATGCTGAGTTCATGGATAAGATGAGAGAGCTTGCGGATCGGCATGATGCCATGCAGATGCGTGATGAGGGACCTGCTGAAGACGATAATCGCATGTACAGCCTGACGATCGGGGATGAGGAGAAGCCCGCGTTCTTCGTGTACGCCGCCGCGCACGGCAGCGAGTGGGAGCCCGCCTATGGGCTGCTTGCACTGGCGGAGCGGCTGATGGAGCGCCCGGAGGAGGCGCTCTTCGACTTCGACCGCTACCACCTGGTCATGATGCCGATCGTCAACCCCTGGGGATACGACAATCGCCGCAGGCAGAATATCAACGGCGTGGATCTCAACCGCAACGCTGATGAGCGTTGGGAGTATTACGAGGGTAGAGAGAACGAGGACGGCGTCTATGGTCCGTTCTCTTACGACTGGAAAGGCGAATCGCCCTTCTCGGAGCTTGAGACACAGGCCTGGAAGAGGGTACTCGATAGAACCAGAGCCCGCGCGGTGCTGGACTTTCACGGAAATCAGGGTGGATACAACCGGCTCATCATCATCCAGCCCACGGCCCTTCCCGAGAATGAGGACCTCGCTCACGAGGCGGTGCGACGCTTCAACCAGACCTTTGCCGACCGCTACGTGTTGCTTCAGAGTGGAGCACCGGAACTGGATCAGTACGACATCAACTCGATCAGATGGGGGAGCCTGCGCCCCACGTTAACCACCACAGCGGCGCGTAGCGGACTCGGATTTCTCAAGGAGGCGCCGGCGGGCTACCGGGGAACGCACGGCATCGTGTTTCAGACCGACCTCACTATAGAGATCTGTCTTGCCTTCTTTCGGGCGTACGAGTGATTGGTTGCCAATCTGTTGGTGAAAGGCGGAGGATTGCCGCTCGCGTCTGACGAAGCGACTGTCCCATGGCTATTACCGAACACCGTTCACGCGATAGGATAGAGCAGGAGTCCGAGGAGGTTCCACAGTCCGCAGTGCGTCTGCGGACCTTCATCATCGCCGCTTTGCTGGTGATAGTCAACGTGCACTGGGTCGTGCAGGCCGACGGTGTGCGCCATGATGGGGTCATCACCAAGCTGTCGCTGACCTACAACGCCGTCTTCACGTTGATGCTGCTGGCCGGGGCAAACGTATTAGTGCGGCGCATGTCGCGCCGCCTCGCCCTCACTCATGCGGAATTGCTGGTCACCTACACCGCCATCTTCATGGCGTCGTCACTCGCCGGACTTGATATCCTCCAGCCCCTGATGGCCACCATCACCCACCCGTTCTGGTTCGCCAGCCCCGAGAACAACTGGGCGGAGTTCTTCCCTCTGCTCCCCGACGCGCTGACGGTGAGCGAGCCACTCGTTTTACGCGACGTCTATGAAGGCGGCGCCACGCTGACCAACGGGGCGAATGTGCGCCCCTGGCTTATGCCGGGACTCCTGTGGTCCGGCTTCGTCTGTCTGCTGTTCGTCGTGATGACCTCGATGAATGTGATCGTGCGAAAGCGATGGATGGATCGGGAGAAGCTGTCCTTTCCGCTCGTTGAGCTTCCGCTGGAGATGGCGACGAACTTCTCCGGACTCTTCAGCAATCGACTGCTCTGGATCGGCTTCGTAATCGCCGCAACGATCTCGCTGCTGGGAGGGCTCAACCACTTCTACCCCTCGGTGCCACATATCGAGATACGAGCCTATCGGGGCATACAGATCTTTGACTCGCGGCCATGGAATGCGGTCGGTCGAATCGAGTTCGGCACGCCTCCATTCGTGCTCGGTCTCGGTTACTTCCTGCCGCTGCCGGTGCTGTTCTCGTGCTGGTTCTTCTATGTCTTCACGCGCCTGCAGCACGTTGTCAGCGCAACCGTGGGCTTCGAGGGTGACGCGCGGATGCCCTACCTCGCCGAGCAGACCTTCGGAACATACGTAGGAATCGCGGGGATGCTTATCATCAATGCGCGCCACCACTGGGCGAAGCTCATATCCGGAGCGTTTCGGGATAGCGGCACCGCCAACGACAGCGAGGAAGCGATCTCCTACCGGGTGGCGATTATCTCCGGTATCATCGCATTCGGCCTCCTGATCGCCTTCGCGACCGTGTTCGGAATGACCGCATGGTACGCGGTCGCCTTCTTCGTGATCTACTTCATGACATCGCTGGTGGTCACTCGCATTCGTGCGGAGCTTGGGCCACCGGTGCACGACCTCCCGGGTGCCTCGCCGGGAGAGATTCTCATCGGTCTGGGTGGCACCGAGTGGGTCACAAGGCAGGACAGGGCACTCTCGGCCATGATGCTTTGGTTCACCCGCGGCTATCGCACACACCCGCAGCCAGTGCAGCTTGAGGGCTTCAAGATGGCTGAGCGGATCGGCTCCGATCAGCGAACTATGCTCTCAAGCATGTGGATGTCCTACGTGATCGGAATCGCGACCACCTTCTGGGGGATGCTCTACTCTTACTACCGCTGGGGCCAGGCGACGGCGATGATTCGCGGAGAAGGCGTGCACTTCGGCAACTTCGCCTATCGCACCCTGCACAGGTGGCTGGCGGTGCCGCAGGGCACTGACTGGCGCGGCATAGGCTTCGTGGGAGCCGGGGTTGTCTTCACGATCCTGCTCAACTGGGGCAAGCTGACCTACACATGGTGGCCGCTGTATCCGGTGGGGTACGCCCTTCAGGGTGGGTGGATGATGCGCCACATCTGGTTCCCCCTTTTCGTGGTCTGGCTGGTGAAGACGGTACTGCTCCGTTACGGTGGAGGAAACATGTACCGTCGCGCGGCGCCGTTCTTCATGGGCCTTGCGCTGGGGGAGTTCACCATGGCCTCATTCTGGAGCCTTTACGGCATCGCATTCCAACGCTCCGTCTGGAGCTTCTGGAGCTGACCGCAAGTCTCTCTATACTGGCACCTGTATGCACGCCAATAGGGTCCTTCCTCGATCTCTGCGCCCTGCTTTGCCGTGACGGCGGGAATATATAATGGCGAGTACTGTCGTTACGCCCGGGAACGATCCAGTGGGATTGTCTTCTCTGGTATCAAGAGGACCTGCGCCGGGAACTGACCCCAGAGCGTAATCAGTGCAGAGTCGAGATGCTCAGTGCAGACCGACGCGGGTTCTGGTGAAATGGCGCTATCCTGCGAACCAGCGCCGGTCGATGATTAGCAAGCCAAGCAGCAGCACAAGGGCCACGCAGGTGATCGATCCGGCAAGCACCGCAGGCGGGCCCCTGCGCTCCTCCGGCGGAAGAGCCGTGTCGAGGATGCGGAACGAAGAGGTTGTCTCCGCGCGCGCCTCCTCAAACTCGGCGGCCCAGAGAGCGCGCTCGATGGCGGCGAGGCGTTCGCTCGCGGTCTCCTCGCGCGCGCCGATCTCTACGTACTCCCGCGCCACTGTAGGCATCTCGGACATCCGCGCTCTGGCCTCCCGCAGTAGCGAGCCGGTCTCGGCACGCCGCGCCTGCGCTCCCGCAAGCTGCACCCGCAGATCTACCACGCGCCTGACAGTGTCATCGTAGAGGGGATTCGGCTGTTCGCCGACGTCACGCAATACTCGCTCCTGAATCTCGGCAAGTTGATCCCTGATGCTGTCGATGGCCGACTGCAGTTGCACGACGGTCCGATGCTCGGCGGTCTTGCCCGAGGCAAGCTCGGTGGCAAGCTCGCTGTTGAGTTCAACCAACTCCTGTTCGAGCCGGTCGATGAGCGGATTGCGCGTCTCCACGGCGCTGGCGATCCGGGTTGCATCCACGGTGCTCAACTGCTGCTCGGCCTCGCCCAGGGCCTTCGATGCGGCATCGGCCTCGGCAGATGCGGTGGCGTAGTCCTGCTCGAGCGCACGGATACGATCGCCCAGCCGGGCCGCGCGCGAATCGGGATCGAGCAGTTCGTAGCGCGCCCGCAGGCTCTGCAGACCGTCGCGACTCTCTTCGAGTTCGGCGCGAAGGGTCTGATGGCGCCGGGCGAGCAGTTCCTGGCCCTCGCGCGCGCGGGCGAGAGCGATCTCCCGGAGATAATCACCAAGCTTATCCGGATATGCATTCGCGATCTCCGAGCACATCTGCCGGGCCTGTTCGAAGGTCAGCGGGTAGCCGCGCATCGCGACTCGAGGCGCAGCGTAGCCATCTACCGTGATCTCGATGGTCAGACCGTCCTGACCGATGCGGCTGAAAGTGACCATCTCAGACAGTGAGTCGATTGCCTCTGTCTGGCTCACGTCGAGCTTCTCCGCAAGCGAGAGCTCCTCTGCGACACGCTCACGCATAGCCCGACTGAGCAGGATTGCCTCGATCCTTTCGAGCGACGGGCCATCTGCGCCATCGTCTCCGGAGACGGCCGCAAGCAGATCGGCCTGCTCCTCGAGCAGAATCGAGCTGCTTGCGGCATATCTTCCCGGCAGCCCGAAGTACACCGCCAGACCGACAAGTCCGCCGATGACGAGACCTGTCAGCAGCACGTGTATCCAGGTGAAGTTCTCGAGAAATCTCATGGACCGTCTTATCCTATCCTCTTACCGAATGAGGGCTTGAGCATCAGAAGATCAGTGCCGCGGTCGCAAGCGGGACGATGGTGCGCAGCCACAGTTGAAGCTCGCTCTCGGTGCGTACCGAGCGAACGATGTGTCGCGTCGGAACCACCACGATGTCGCCGGGTTGCAGTTCCGTTTCGGCGTCGATCGGCTCGACCGAGCCATTCGCGTGTACCACGACCATTCGATCCTGCGCCCCGTCCTCACGGAAACCTCCCGACTCATTGACATAATAGTCGGTGGTCTCTCCATCCACGAATGGAACCGCACCGGAGCGAGGCACCGCTCCAAGCACCATGACCGTAGTCGGACGCTTCGGCACAACTACGGTGTCACCCGGCTCGAGCGTGAGATTCTTCTCGGCCCCACGCGTTGCGAGCAGCGTCTCTCCCTCGATCGGTATCGCGGAGACCCAGTCCTCTTCGCGGACCGGATGTGGCGGCAGCACTATGCTTACCCCACTCGGCGTTGTGAGTACCTGCTGCAACTGGCGCCCGACTGCATGTTGCATAGCCGCTGCCTGCTGCTCCTGCGGCACATGGAGCGCTTCCTGTTGATCCTGCGCCTCACGATTGACGGACTGCAGCACCCTGCTGAGATCTTCCTCCTGCGTCTCCTGCATGGTCGCGCCACGTCGCCGGTACACAACGATGCCGCTTCGATTCGCGTTGCCCAGCAGACCGCCTCCCTCCTGCAGCAGATCCCATACCGTGTAATCGTCATCATCGGGACCGGAGGTGATCGGGTAGGCACCGGGACGCTCTACATGCCCTCTAAGAAAGACGACGTCGGCTCTGCGGCGGAAATCGCCCCGACCTGTCACGGTGACGCTGTCATCGTCGCTTATTATGAGGTCCGGCTCGACGGCGAAGTTGCCCGGTTCGCCGCTAAGAATCAGGCTCACCGGCTCGGGCCTTCCCTCGAAACGCCCGCGAGTCAACTCGATTGTGGGGCCCGCTCCAGGACGTAGACCACCCGCTGCAACGATCAGATCGCTCACGCGCATTCCGGCATGGCGAGTGTAGTCTCCCTCGTTCTGCACCTCACCCGCGATGTGCGCTCGCCCCGTCACTCCGACTTCCTCGCGCGTCATCACGCGTAGCCTGTCCCCGCGTCGGAGTACGAGATCGGCGTCCTCGTCCTCTGCCAGCGCTCCTCGCAGATCGGCGGGAATGATCTCGTAAGTCTCGTCTTCATTCAGGCGCAGAAGGTCGGCCCGCTCGACCCAGGCCTCCGGCGTCAGACCGCCCGCCCTCATGATGAGCTGGCTGAGACGCAGATTCGCGGCCCATCGGTAGGCGCCGGGACGCCGCACCGCCCCCTTGATCTCCACCACGAAGGGCGGCTCGACCTCCTCCTGATGGTATATGGTCACATAATCGCGTGGCTGCAACTGCAGATCGTGCTCGGGATCGCCCACGAGAGCCTCCGCGACCCTGAATGTTGATATCTCGAAATGACGATCCGCGTCGAGTCTGCTGATGACACCGCGACCAACATGGGCCTCAAGGGAGAGACCCTCGGCGGCGGCAATAAGCTCACTAACGCTCGAATAGCGCTCCACCGGATAGTATCCAGGCCGCTGAACCGCCCCGAGGATACGCACTGTGTTACCCACTGAGTCACGGATGCTGCGCGCGAGAAGCAGATCGCCGTCCTGTACAGGCATCCCGAGACCGTCCGTGGAACTGTCGTTAGTGTAACAGGCGATCATCCGCCATCGCTCGCGCCCGTCGGTGCGCCACAGATGAAGTACCCGATGTGCCTGAGAGGTCAGCCCACCGCTCATCTCAAGCAGGTCGGCGACGGTTGCTTCTTCGTCAAGCTCGTAGCGACCGGGACGGCGTACCTCTCCCGCAAGCCCGACCTCCTCGCCCATCGGCGGCACGAAGATGGTGTCGCCGGGATTCAGGAGCAGATCGTTCTCCCGACTCCCGGTGAGAAGGTAGTCGTAGAGATCTATGCCTTGCGCCTCCTCGCCGACGCGTGAGAGGCGGATGCGTCGGTAGGAGCCGATCTGCGACGGACCACCTGCCGCGTAGAGGGCATCCAACGCTGTGACCATGCCGGTCAGAAGATAGCGTCCAGGTGCGGTCACGTCGCCGGTGACGTAAACCTCCATCGTGCGCTGCGCCGATATTCGCAGGGTGACAGCCGGTTCGGCGAATATCCTCCGGTAGCGCTCGACAAGCGTCCCGCGCAGTTGCTCGAGTGTCTGCCCCGCGGCGGCCACCTGGCCGAGTTCGTCAGGGAAGATCAGACCATCATGAGTTATGACCAGTTCCTGCGCAACCTGTTCGTGGCCTGCAGTGAATACCAGCAGAGACAGGGCGTCGCCCGGACCCAGTACGTAGGTCGCCGGAACCGGTGCCGACGCAGGTGTCGGGCGCTCACCATCATCGTCCGTATCCGCCTCTCCCGTCACCGGTGCCCCCGCGAAGAGACCGGCTCCAAGCCGCGGCAGTTCGCGCAGAATCTCGGCGGGAGCGCGGTGATCCTCGACATCCGTGGCACGCGGCAGCACGGTCTCATGGAGGGGCGCGGGAGCCTCTTCGGGGGCCTCGGGGGCCTCATCAACAATCTCGGCGCGCAACCCGGGAGCGGTGGTGACCGCTATCAGAAGAGCAAGCAGTACCGCCGCAAGCTTACATGTCTGCGGGGAGATAAGCGGGTCGTTCGTCGGATTCATTCCTAATCGCCAGCCCGCATTGACGCGGACTCAATGGGTCTTCTCTGCCGGGACAGGTTCGCTCAGGGCCACCGGCCGAGTGGTCTCTCAGGGGACATTCCACACGCGGGCAATATGTCCTTCTATCTGAGCGATTCGACGGGCGAGTCTATCGTACCTACCGCCGGGTTGCAAGCTCAGCCAGCCGTTCAAACAGCAGTCTGCGGCTACTCGTGTTGCGGGCCGCATCTTCAGTTCCGCTGAACCGTCCACTTTATCGAGAGGAGGCGATGGATAGCGAGACTGCTTGCCGTCAGCGGTTGCCGCCCGCCCCGCTCCCGCCCTCGTGCGAGAACCGCCCAGGGCGGCGTCCGCACGAAAGGAGGAGGGTGCTTCGAGCGCAGCGAGACGCGGGGAGGGGTGCCGTTGCCGTAGGCCTTGAGGCCCGGTCGTTCGTCTTCGCCCATGCCCGTAAAACAGCGAATCGGCCGGGATATACGGTACTTCTCCCGGCCGGAGCTTACCGCGGGCAGACTACCGGCGCGGCCAGAAGTCGGAGTTGGTCTGTACCTCGCTCAGTCTCATGGCCCTCGCGTGACCATCCACGAACGCGATGTTGGCGTTCTCGTTGTGACGCGCCTCCATGCGTCTGCCGTAGATGCCATCCTGCAGGCTGCCGTCGAGCCACAGATCACGGTTGTCGGCGAACCAGATGGCCTTGCTGGGTTCGATTATCTGGGCGAGCCTCATGCCCCCACCGCTGGTGAGATAGTGGGCGATGTTGGGGTACGCGATGCCGATGCCGCCGTGGTCGTACATGTTCTCGTGATCGGGATTGATCGTTGAATCCGCGCTGGGGCAGTTCCATACCTCCCAGTTCATCACGTACGGATGCATGATCCAGGGAAACGCGGTTCGCGGTTGCTCACTGTGATAGGCGAATGGCGGCAGCGTTTCATTCCAGTCCTGCGCATACATCAGTCCGGCGAGTGCGATCTGTTTCACGTTGCTGAGACAACTTGTCTGCCGGGCCCTCTCTCGGGCGCGCGCGAACACCGGGAACAGGATCGCGGCCAGAATCGCGATAATCTGACTGCTGAAAAAAGTGGGAAAGGTCGGTGAGATTAAGAGGTATTGGGTGATGGTCTGTGTAAGCTGTGGTTGAGGTGATAGCAGATGAAACATCGACCGCAGGCACCGCAGGGTTC
>PXBW01000199.1 GCA_003566775.1 candidate division WS1 bacterium | reverse complement strand
TGTTGCATGTTATCACGTAGATGAAGATCGTCCCCACGAAGGGCATGTAAAGCTCTGGAGGATCTCCGCCGATCTCCTTGACCTGATCGCGGATATTCTTGACTATCACCTCGAGCAGGTTCTGCGCCGGGGATATCTCAAGCTCCGATGTCATGGAGCGCGTGATCAGCCAGGATACGATCACGAGACCGATCATCACCACCCACGACCAGAAGATCGTAGCGTTGATGGGTAGCTCGCCGATGTGAAACATTATCATGTCATCGGGTGTGATCTCAGTTATCTCCACGTACGTTCAACCATCCTTACCCTGGGGTATTGCGCCGTTGGCACGGCCATCCGGCCCCCAGATACGTGTTGCAAGCAGGCGCATGACGAAGAAACCCGCCACGCCCCCAATAAGCTGTGCAAGTCCCCAACTCAGCAGCAGGTAGAAGACGCCTGCCGCGATCGCAATCCTCACGAGAGCGCTGCCCCCCAGCAGCAACATCGGCCGTTTAACTGCCTCAAGGCGTTGGACCGTAAGCCAAAGGCCGAAGAAGTAGCCGATCCCCAGTATGCCGCCGATCAAGAGAGCGGCAGTCACCGCAAGGGGATCAATCTCCATCGAGTTCATCATGCTCTCTTTCGATCTCTTCCTGCTCTTTGTTCATCCAGTAATAGACGTTCAGTCCGCCGATTACCAGGCCGACGAACAGGCCGCTGAGTGTCCAGGAAACGG
This sequence comes from candidate division WS1 bacterium, assembly GCA_003566775.1. Taxonomy (GTDB): domain Bacteria; phylum Armatimonadota; class Zipacnadia; order Zipacnadales; family UBA5352; genus UBA5352. The sequence continues at coordinate 19,617 of PXBW01000199.1, read as the reverse complement.
GGCTGGCCGGGTAGGTGCGATCGATCCAAACGCCCAGTGCAAGGAACAGCAGAGTAGGCACCATAAGCGACCAGCCGACCAGTCCGAAGTAGCTGAGACCGAACATCATGCTGCGGCCCTTGCGGTCGCGCGCTCTGATCTTGCGCTTCTCGTCCCTGCCCAGCCGGTCTGCCAACTCACGCCTGCGACGTTCAACGTCGGACTCGCGGGCCTCGGAACCGCTCGCGGTGTCGTTGTGGTCCCCGGCCTCATGACCTTCTTCGGGAGCTTCGCTCCCTTCCTCGCGGCGCTCATCCTCATTCATGGCTCAGTTACCCCAGATCTGCGAAACGCCGAAGGATGTTCGACTCGATCCTCGCCAGCGCCCGGCGCGTGGTACGCTCCTCCTGTCCGCGAGCGTCAAGCTGCTCCTCGACCGTCTCTCGGAGTTCGCCCAGCGGGGGGCCGTGCAGTGCGAAGGTGGTCGAGACGCGAAGCTCATCTCCCACCTTAACCACAACACCCTCATCGATCGCGGCGAACTTCTCCTCACCGTCCTCGGATACCCAGGACATCACGGAGATCGCAGTGGTGCTGACGAAGTCCACATGTCGCGGAAGATAGGTGCGTGAGCCGTCACCGCCGTGTACGGTGACCTTGCGCACCTCCTCCTCGACAATCGTCTCCGTGGGAGTTACAACCCGGAGGTTCATCCCTCGTCGGCCTCCAGCGCCTCATCGATTGAGCCGACCATGTAGAACGCGCTCTCAGGATAGTCGTCCAGTTCGCCGCTGAGAATCATCTCACAGCCTTCGAGCGTTTCTTCGAGGGGCACGAGTCTGCCCTTGTGACCGGTGAACTGCTCGGTGGTGAAGAAGGGTTGAGTCAGGAAGCGTTCGAGACGCCGCGCCCGGTAAACCGTCTCGCGATCGTTGCGAGACAGCTCCTCAACCCCGAGCATCGCAATGATGTCCTTAAGTTCTTCGTACTGCGCCATGGTGGAGCGCACCGCCCGCGCGGTCAGATAGTGACGCTCTCCAGCGATCCCGGGCGTAAGCATGCCCGACTGAGATTCGAGCGGGTCCATCGCCGGATAAAGCCCCTCGGACGCCCTCCGCCGGGACAGTACGATTGTGGCAGAGAGGTGCGAGAAGGTGGCGACGGCGGCCGGATCGGTGAAGTCGTCGGCGGGCACGTAAACCGCCTGGATTGAGGTTATCGCACCCGTGTCGGTGCTGCAGATGCGCTCCTCGAGCTTCGCAAGCTCATTATCGAGTGTCGGCTGATAGCCGACACGCGAGGGAATCTGCCCCATCAGACCGGAGACCTCCTGTCCGGCCTGCACGAAGCGGAAGATGTTGTCGATCAGAAGCAGCACATCCTGCCTCTCCTCGTCGCGGAAGTACTCAGCTACCGACAATGCCGAGTGTCCCACGCGCTGCCGGGCGCCAGGCGCCTCGTTCATCTGACCGAAGAACAATACGGTCTGTTCGAGCACGTTTGCGTCCTGCAACTCCTGGTAGAGTTCTTCGGCCTCCCGATTGCGCTCGCCGATGCCTGCGAACATGCTGACACCGGAGTGCTGCTCGAGCATATTGTTGATAAGCTCCATGAGCAGCACGGTCTTACCGACACCCGCTCCGCCGAACAACCCGGCCTTCCCACCGCGCTCGAGCGGAGCGAGCAGGTCGAGGATCTTCACACCCGTCTCGAGGATCTCGGAGGCAGTCGAACGGCGGTTCAACGGAATCGAATCCCGATGAATCGGCCACCACTCTCCACCCTCAATCGGATCCCCCGAGTCAATCGTCTCCCCCAGTACATTGAAGACGCGCCCGAGGCTTCTGCGCCCCACAGGCACGAGCACCGGTCCGCCGGTATCCTCGGCGTCAGCGCCCCGGAAGAGGCCCCGGGTATTGGTCAGCGCGATGCAGCGGACGGTCTCATCATCCACGTGGCTGACTACCTCAAGCACGATCTCTCCCTCATCGCCGGTGACCAGCTTCTGCTCCACCGGTGGAAGGTAGTCTTCAAAGTGCACGTCAACGACACCACCGCGTACGCTGTCCACGGTGCCAAGGTGCGTCTTCTGCCCGGTCTGCGACTCAGTATGTATCATCCATCGTCTCCAGCAATGCGTTTTCTGTACATATCAGCTTCTGTACAAATAGACCGCCACGCCGGTCTGGCGGGCGGAGATATCTCTGCCCTTATCGGCGGCAGACACGATTTCCTTAGATCATGAGCGCGTGCGATCATGTGTCGCCGCCGCGACGGGGCTGCTCACGATCACCCAGTGTCGAGGCTCCCACCCGATAGCCAACACGACAGGCGGGAACTGTGACGGCTCCCGGTGCGAACAGGATGCGAATATGCGCGATGGTTGGAAGGCGTGAATAGTGGTAGCAGCACGAACGATGTGAATGCCGTCCGGCCTCGGGATACCGGCAACTCGAGCTGGGCAACTACTCATCTCGCCACTTGTACCGGAAGTCTAATCCCCCTTCGGAGGATTGTCAAGGCGGTTCGAGGCGCATTTTCCGTTCGCCGGTTGATCTGACTCGGTAACAGCTCCCCGGCGGCAGGCTCCGCTCTCATCTACTCCTTTGCAGACGACGCCTTATCCGGGCACCAGTGGCGACATCTCCCGCAGACGACCGATGATCGGGGGCAGCTTCTCCAGCACCGTGTCGATCTCCTCCTCGGTCGTGTACCGACTCAGACTGACGCGTAGTGAGCCGTGCGCCACCTCATGCGGATAGCCCATAGCAAGCAGCACATGTGAGGGATCCAGTGAGCCGGACGTGCAGGCCGAGCCACTGGAGGCGGCAATCTGGTGCATATCAAGCGACAGCAGGATGCCCTCCCCCTCGATGTATTTGAAGAGGAAGCTGGCCAGGTTCGGCAGGCGCTTCTCCGGGTGACCGGATAATATCACATCGGGGACCGCCTCCATGAGTCCGTCGATGAATCGATCCCGCAGAGATCTCATGCGCTCAATCCCTTCACTGCCCTGCTGTGCGGCAAGCTTCACCGCCTCGCCGAAGCCGACGATGCCCGCCGTGTTCTCGGTGCCCGCGCGCATCCTCCGCTCCTGTCCTCCCCCGTGGATAAGCGGTTGCGGTCGGACGCCCTTGCGCACATATAGCACGCCGACACCCTTCGGGCCGTGCAGCTTGTGCGCGGAGAACGCCGCGAGGTCTACGCCGAGTTCTTTCACATTGAGAGGCACCTTGCCCAGCGACTGAACAGCATCGGTATGGATGAGCACGTCGTGTTCCCGCGCGATAGCAGAGATCTCCGCTATCGGTTGCAGGGTCCCGACCTCATTGTTCGAGTGCATTATGCTGATGATGCGGGTGTCCTCGCGGATCGCGGCGCGTATCTCCTCAGGATCGACCATGCCGTTTTCGTCGACGCCGACAGCCGACAGGTCGTAACCTCTGCTCTCCAGCGCCTCACAGGTGTGCAGCACCGCGTGATGCTCGATCGCCGAGGTGATCATATGACCACCTTCATGCTTACTCATGATGCCTTTGATCGCGAGGTTGTCGGCCTCGGATCCCCCACCGGTGAAGATGATCTCATCGATCTCGGCCCCGATGAAGTCGGCTACCGCTCGCCGCGCTTCCTGCATGGCGGCGGCGGCCCGACCCGCGAGCGCGTACACGCTGCTGGGATTACCATACTCGTCCCGCAGAAACGGCGTCATCGCCTCGAAGACCTCCGGGGCGACTCGTGTCGTGGCGGCATTGTCGAGATATATCATAGAAACCCCTCCGAATCGGCGCCTGCTGAACCGGCAAATTGCTGCCGATCGGCACCGTAAGCTTCAGTCAGAAGATCGGGAAATATACTACGCCCTCATGCAGGTCACGTCAAGGAATCGCGGCGGGTGAGAGGGCACGGAAATGAATGATGGCCGACGGGCCGCTGCGTCGGCCCACTCATCCGCGAACTTCGACCGTACACTGAGTACCTTTCGAGATGTCAGTGTATCCTTTGCCAATAGAGGACTCTATGCGGCCGCATCGTAGTACAGCGATGGGAGGCGAGAACATGGACACGCAGGGACAACTCGTGATCATCGGCGCCGGTCCGGCGGGCATCGCGGCCGCCATCACCGCCATCCGCGATGGCTTCAAGCCCGAGCAGATTATTCTGTTCGAGAAGGGTATTCGTCACGACCCGAGTCGGACCGCCGGATTCGGCGGCGCGGGAGCCAACAGCGACGGCAAGCTGGTGCTGGAGAGCGAGGTCGGCGGCGAGCTGGCAAGCTACGTCGATGTGGAGATGGCAGAGCTGCTCGACGATGTGCTCGAACTCTACCTCGATTTCGTGCCTGAGAGCGACCGTGAGGAGCTGGAGCAGGCACGCGGCCGCTTTCGCAATGAGCAGGCCGAGGCGCACATTCAGCGGGACTGCATCAGAGCCGGCCTGCAGTACATTCCTGCGGACATCATCCCACTGGGCACCGATCTCTGCCACGCGGTGGTAGATGGCTGGTATGAGTTCCTGCAGCAGCGGGGCGTGCAGGTGCTTCTCGAGACGAAGGTGGCACGGTTCGAGCCGTCTGAGGCGGGATGGCGGGTGATATGCGAGAGCGGTCGAGAGTTTGCGGCACAGTGGCTACTGGCAGCGCCGGGCCGCAGCGGTCACGACTTCCTCGTGCGCAGTCTCGAGGAGAACGGACTCGCTACGGAGAACGGGCCGATCGACATCGGTGTGCGGGTCGAGACTGATGCGCAGTTGACGAAGCCGCTGACCGACGTGACATGGGAGTTCAAACTGCGCGGTCTCATGGAGGGTGAACGCGTAAGGACCTTCTGTGTCTGCCCGGAGGGGTCGGTTCTGGTCGAGCAGTATGAGGGCGAGTTACTGGCGGTGAACGGGCAGACCAGGCCGCGGAACCCCACCGGCCGCACCAACTTCGCGGTGCTTCACACGATTCATCTCGATGATCCCTGTGACTGCCCCAACGAGTTCGCTGGCCTTTACATTCGCACCGCCAACATACTGGGCGCGCGCAATCCCATCGTGCAAACGTGGTCTCACTTCGCCGCCCGTCGCCGCTCGCGCTGGAGAGATGTCCGCAAAGCCTTCATCAAGCCGACGCTGGAGCGGGCGTTACCCGGGGACATTCGCCTTGCACTCAATGCGAAGTCCTGCCGGGTGATAAAGCAGTTCATGGAGGCGCTGGACAGTGACGGTCTGCTGGACGGCCTGTGCAGTGATCGGACTCTGCTCTACGCGCCGGAGGCGAAGTTCTACACCATCCGGCCGGCACATCTTAGCGAGCATCTCGAGTCCGAACGCGAGAATCTGTTTTTCGCCGGTGACGGCTCGGGCATCACTCGCGGGCTCGTGCAGGCCTCAGCATCGGGGATCGTGGCGGGCCGGGAGATCGCGCGCCGGGCGGTTGAGTAGAATCGCAGCAGACCCCGGGCATCGGGCGCAGGTCATCGTATGATGACGCCTCCAGACGGGGAGGCTGCTGTGATCGAAGGCAGACGGATCGAGCGGGTGAATCGATGAGGCGGACCCATCAAAGGTCCGCCTCAGTGCATATTGGCAGGTCGATAAGTTACTCCTCCGCCTCGCCCTGCTCTTCCTCGGCGGCCTCCTCCTGATCCGTCTCAGCCGCATCCTCCTCCGCATCGGCGGGAGTATCGGGCGTCGCGGTTACCTCCTCGGTACTCTCCTGGATGTCCTGATAGCGCTGACTGTCGCGATAGCGCTTCAGATCATCGAGGAGGCTGTCGAGGCGAGTGATGAGCTGATCGAGATGATCGTCGCCGATGATCGCCTCGTAGACCTCGAACTCGCCCATACCGACGCTGTGATCGGAGCCCCAGTTGCTGGTGATCTCGAGCTTTATCCACTCGGCCTCGACCGGTGTGAAGTCGAAGCTCTGCTTGATCGCGCGCCGCACGACCACGTAGCTTCCGACACGCTTGAAGGGGCCGTCTGCTCCGTCGGTCGATACCGACACGCGGATGTTTCGGGCCCAGCGGCCGAGCCACTCCGGGTCATCGGTTACGGGGTCAACCACGACGCGGCTGATCAACCGTCTCTCCGGCAGCCTGAATACGACCCAGGCCGGATCTTCCGGGGAGGGCGCGGTCTTCGTGCGCCATCCATAAGAGTCGGCAGGCGTATGCGAGCCGACCACGTGCTTGCCGTCGATGAGGTTCGTTACCGACCACTCGTCGATCGGTTGGCCGTGTTCATCCAACGCCTGGCTGGAGAATGCCTCGATCTCTCCACCGTTCTCTGCCGCAACCAGGTTCGTGGTTCCTGCAACTGTCGGCGCAGCCCATGCGGGCAACGCGGCGCTCAGTATCAGTGCGACTGTAACGATCATCGCTGTTCTCATCTGCAACTGCATCACTCCCGTTGCATCACATCCGCATTCCGCAGGCTGGTTCAATCTTCCTGAGGAACGGGGATGGTCTGTTGGAAAACCATTTGATTCTCGTGATATACCTCAATAGTAACGGTGCCCTGAGCCCGAATGGCCACGTTTCGCGTCTCGCCGGGCTGCATCGGTCGCAGCTCCTGACGCAACTCCGCACCGCTCTCATCGCGCCAGCGCACCTCCGCGCGTTGCTCGTCCCGCGTGCCCTTCGCCGTGACATTCACGTGGAAACGCCGCAGAGCGGCATCACCCGGACGATAGTCCGGGTCTTCCTCCACGTCCACCCATGGTGCAGCCGGTGCGGGTGGCTCCTCTTCTTCTTCGACAGGCGGATCCGGCTCGGGTTCCGGCTCCTCGGGATCCTCTTCGCCCGGCTCCTCCTCAGGCTCCGGCTCTTCCTCGGGGCCTCTTGAGATCGACAGATCGATTGCCGCCCCCCGCTCCATCTGCGTCCCCGGTCGTGGCTCCTGATCGAAAACGATCCCCGCGGGCTCTTCGTCGTGGAAGTACTCCGTCACTCTGCCGAGCGTCAGGCCCGCGGCCTCAAGCAGCGACTGAGCGCGATCCACGCGGGTTCCGGTGACATCGACGACTGTGACCGTTTCACGGCCTCGAGTCACGCTCAGGTTAACGGCCGTGCCCGCCTGACGCATCTGTCCGGGCGCGGGATCCTGTTCCATCACCCGCCCGACCGGATGCGCCTCACTGTACTCGTAGGTGATATCTCCCATCACCAGCCCTCTGCCCTCGATCTGCTCGCGCGCCTCCTGCTCGGTCAGGCCCCTGACATTGGGCACCTCCCGCATTCCGGGCGTGTCGTGCGGGTAGAAGACGGCCCGCACAAGGAATACAACCGCCACGATCATGAGCAGTGCCAGCAGTCCTACTCCCACGCCGGCCAGCGCGGCGCTCATCGGGCTGCCGTCCTCTTCCCGAGGCTCAGGACGCGCGGGCTCACTCACAGGTTCATCGTAGTCAGGCTGGTAGATGGCGCCTGAGCGCAGAGGCTCCTCGCGCTCAGATGAGGGTTCGGCGCTTCGCGGCAGGGGCATCGTCGCCTCGGGTGTGGGTTGAAGCACCCCGGTGCGATCGAGGTCCATCCCGCGCTCGAGTTTCTGGATATCCGAGAGCATCTCATCCGCCGAGCGATAACGCCGCTGCGGATCGCGCGCCATCGCCTTCGTCACCAGGTACTCCGCCGCGGGCGGAATCTCCGGGTTGATCGAGCGTGGGGCGGGTGGTGTCTCGCGCAGATGCAGGGCTGCGATGTCAGCCGCGGTCTCGCCGTCGAAGGGCAGTCGTCCGGTCAATGCCTCGTAAAGCGTGACGCCGAGGGAGTATATGTCCGATAGAGGTCCGGCGGCGGCACCCTGCGCCTGCTCCGGCGAGATGTAGTGCGCCGAGCCGAGCACCTTGCCGTCCCTGGTCAGGCCTGCCTCTCCGGCGGCCGCGGCTATGCCGAAGTCCGACAGCTTCGCGGAGCCCTCGTCGGTGAAAAGGACGTTCGCGGGCTTCACATCGCGATGCACGATTCCCTGGCGGTGGGCGTAGGATAGCGCCTCACAGCACGCGGCACCCACATCGATCACACGGTCCAGCGGCAAAGGCGCGTAGCGCTTGATGATCTCCTTGAGATTCAACTCCGGGAGATACTCCATGATAATGTAGTAGCGATCATCGTCGACGCCGGTGTCGTAGATCTGCACGATGTTCGAATGATTGAGCTTGGCGGCCGAGTGAGCCTCTCGCCGGAAGCGCGCGACCACGTCCTCGTCTTCGCTCAATTCCGGTCTCAGTATCTTGATTGCGACACGGCGGTCAAGAGTGAGATCGGTACCCCGGTACACCCGTGCGACCCCGCCCTCGCCGATCAGGTGATCGATTCGGTACCGTTCGGCAATCGTGCTGCCTTCCACTAATCAGTCACCTCTAATTCGATCAGATATCCTCAACGCGGTCGAGCAGATACTGCATCATATCTCGCACCATCGGAGCGGCAACCGCTGAGCCTGCTCCCGCATTCTCCACCACCGCGGTAACTACGATCCGGGGATTGTCCACTGGTGCAAAGGCGGTGAACCAGGAGTGCGTATCGCCATGCGGGTTCTCCGCCGAACCCGTCTTGCCCGCGACTCTGACGCCGCGCAGCCGGGCCACACTGCCGGTACCATCTTCCACGGCCGTGGCCATAATCCCTGCCATGAGCCGTGCCGTCTCATGGCTCACCGCGCGCCCATCTTCACGCGCACTTCCTCTCGCCAGCACTCTCCCGGCGGGCGAGCGAATGCTTTCCACCAGATAGGGCTCCACGATCCTGCCCTCGCTCGCGACCGAGAGCGTCAGCCTCGCGATCGCGAACGGTGTGATCAGGGCCTTCCCCTGCCCGATCGCCGTCTCCGCCAGCAGAACGTCGCGATCGTCCCCCGAGAAATCGCCCAGCCGCCCGCGCGAGGAGGACAGCGACAGACCCGCGGGCTCCAGCAGGTTGAACGACTCAGCATACGCTTCGTACTCGTCGGGGGTGAAGTAACGTCCCAGATGGGCGAAGGTGGTGTTGCACGACACCGCCAGCGCCCGTTGGATGCTCACCGTGCCATGCGCCCGCGGACAGGTTATCCTCGCTCCATCGATCGTGTAAGTGCCGGTGCACTCAAACTCCGTGTCGCGCTTGATCCTGTTGAGGTCCAGTGCGACCGCCCCGGTGAATACCTTCATGACAGAACCCGGGGGATAGAGACCCTGCACCGCGCGGTTGTATTCGGGACGATCGGGATCATTCCGGAACATCTCAAAGCTGTAAGTCGATGCCAGCACCTCGTCGGGGTCATAGGTGGGGGCACTCGCAAGCACCAGAACCGCACCTGACTGCGCATCCAGCGCCACGATCGCGCCTCTGCGCCGCCTCAGCAGGCTGGTCGCCAGTTTCTGTGCCTCAAGATCGAGCGTGAGATGCACGTTGTTGCCGCGCCTCGGCCCCTCGATGAACTCCTCCCAGGGATTCTCATACCGGCCCGTTCCCAGCAGCGCATCGCTCAGGGAGGCCTGCAGGCCACTGCGTGTGTTATAGCCGGTGAGATGACATGCGACATGACCCGCTGGATAGGTACGATCCCAGCCGTCCGCCGTTCTTTCGGCCCCGAGGATGACTCTTCCGAGGGCGTCCGAAATCTGTCCCGGCTCAGTCATACGCACCCGCTCACGCGCCCAGCGGTTGTGCGGATTCGCGCGCAGCCTCGGCGCCTGCAGCACCTGCCAGTACGCGAGGAAGATGCACAGCAGCAGGAAGCCGATCGCCGGCATGAGCGCGACACGCTTGATATTGCGCGCGAACGGTCGTCGCCTGTTCAACGTTGCCTCCGGCGCGGCAGGCAGTCACGCGAGACGGCCAGCAGCAGCCCCAGCGCGATGAAGTTCACGATCATCGAGGTGCCTCCGTAGCTCATGAATGGCAGCGTGATTCCGGTCAGGGGAATCAGCTTCGTCACTCCACCGATGATGACCAGGGTCTGCAGGCCAAACACCGTCGCGAGGCCCGCCGCAAGCAATGCGCCAAAACTGTCTGTAGAGCGCCACGCGATACTGAAGGACAGATGTGTCGCAAGCGCGTACAGTATGAGGATCACCACCGCACCGGCCAGCCCCAACTGCTGCGCTCCGACCGCGAAGATCAGGTCTGTCGTCGCCGCCGGGATCGTCGAGCCGACGCCGATCGCGAAGCCACGTCCCACCAGCCCGCCCTCAGCCAGTGCGAATAGAGCTTGAAGTATCTGATAACCGCGCTCGGTCGGCTCCGTCCACGGGTTGAGCCACATGTCAAAACGCGTGGCTACATGCGGGAAGGCATAGTACGCACCAACTCCACCACCGGCGAACAGAATCGACGCCAGGCCAACGTAGCTCTTGCGGCCGGTGGCTATGTAGACCATCGTGACGAACAGGCCGAATATGAGCACCGCGGGGCCAAGATCGCGCTGACCCACGAAGATCGCCAGCGAGAAAAGTACCATCAAGACAAGCGGGCCGACGTGTCGCAGGCGCGGCAGGCGCATCCCCGCCACCTGACGCGTGTCCTCGCGCATCAGTTCACTTCGCTCGGCAATGAACCCGGCGAGAAAGATGCACATAAGTATCTTCACGATCTCTGTCGGCTGAAATCGTATCAACCCGGGGATCTCCAGCCAGATCTTCGCGCCGCCGACCTCCACCCCGAAGGCAAGTGTCAACCCGACCAGCGCGATCCCGAGGACACCCGCGGTGTACTTCAGCCGAGCGAGGTCGCGAATGTCCTCGATAAGATAGTAAGTCGCCACCATCACTCCCGAGCCCATCAGTATCCAGATAAGCTGGCGGGAGGCGGAGGTCTCGTCGAGTTGTGAGAGGAGAAGGTAGCCTGTTCCCGCGATGACCGACACGATCGGCAGCAGCCACCGGTCGCGATGCGAATCGGCGAGATCGAGCATCAAAGCGCCCGCCAGGATCGCTCCTATCACAGTCAGCGGGCGCAGCGCACTCAGTAGTGGCCAACCCATCCCGATACACACCAGCACGCCTCCCCCGCCTATCAGCAGGGTGGCGAAGAGGAGGAGGATAAGCTCGGTACGCCGGTCTTCAGGTATCTCTTTCACCTCGGAAGCTGTGCAAGAGAGTCAACACGTCTGCGCAACCGTCAACCCGCACGGTACTGGAAAACGGTGTTGCCGAGTGCGATCCGGTCGCCGTCCTCAAGCTCGACCTCCTCGTCAACACGCTCGCCGTTGACGAAGGTGCCGTTGGTGCTGCCGCGATCCAGCAGCAGGCGGCGTCCGTCGCGCAGACAGATGAGGGCGTGACGGCTTGAGACGAAGCGGTCGGTCAGGCAAAGGGAGTTCTCCTCACTGCGCCCGATCGTCACCGCGGCGCTCAGCGGCACGGTATCGCCGTCGGTTAGCTCCTCATCCCCACTCTCAACAACATACAGGTGAGGTGCCCTCCGCTCGGCTTCGTCCTCCCTCACCTTATCCGGCTCTGGTGCGGGCGCCACCGGCACGTCAGGGGCAGGTGGCGCGGGCATCTCGGGACCTGGCCTGCCCGATGGCCCGGAGAGAGATGCTGCTGGAGCGGAGGTTGCGCGTGCCGCTGGCTCAGTCAATGACGACGCGCCCGGCGCCGCCTCGGCGGGTGCGGAGGGCGCCTTCTCAGAGACGGCTCGCGGCTTCGCTGGCTGGGGCCTATCCCGACCGGGACCGGCCTGCACCACCGCTCTGCGACTGCGCCTGGCAGGAGCCTCCGAGCGCTCGCGACGCGCCTCAGCCACAAGATGGCCGATGATCCCGCGGAAGACCAACAGCACGAATGCGTATATTCCGGCAAGCAGCGCGTACTTGCCGATGGTCAGTACAATCGTCAGGTCCAACGAAACACCTCCGGTATTCTGCCGATCTCAGACACGCCCGGCCCGCGCGAAGCGCCGTTAGCGTCCCGGCCTCCGGAATCGCATCTGCACCAGGCCCACCTCGATCAGGTCCCCATCCTCCAGCAATACTTCATCTATCTCCATCGAGTTGACGAACGTTCCGTTGCTGCTGCCGAGATCGCGCAGCAAGTATCCCTCGTAGTTCCACTCGATCTCCGCATGACGCCGGGACACCGCAGCCTCATCAAGGCGAACATCGCAGTCCGGGTCCCTGCCGATCACGGCCTGTTCTCTTATCACAAAGTCGCCGCGGCCCGGCTGGCCCGCAACCACCACGACACGCGCTCCGGGCGCCTGCTCGTCGAAGCTCGACTCCACCTCGATCACACCCGCGCGTCTGCCTCCGGACTCTATGCGCACCGAGACTCCATCGCCGGTCGCCCAGTCCTCTTCATCGGCATAACGCTGAAGTTGTCGTGCGATCTGCGCCGAGACCTGAGCCGCTATCTCACCGAAGTGCGCGAAGTCTCGCTCCGACAGCCGAACACGGTAACGATTCGGCGCCCACGGCGGCTCCATCCCGAGCAATCGTCCCTCTGTCATCTCCGCCTGCAACCGGCGGGCGATTTCGAGCGGATGCACGCCGCCTCCGTCGAGGCGCGCGAGGCCGCCGTCGATCACCGAGCCGAGTGCGTCCTCCAGTCGCCGTAGAAATGCCAGATTGATCGCCTCCCAGGTGCAGTGCAATTATAGCAGAGCACGGGCGTACGCGCCACCGACCTGCGGATGAGGGCTGTCTCAGCACCGATAATTCTGGTCGTTCCGGGCCATGCAGGGACCCGGGCGCCGGTCGTCTCCGTCCCGGTTCTCACGCAAGAATGCCTGTCGCGATGTCCGGAATGCTTCTTAGTCTGGAGATGGTGGTCGTCCGCCGAATCCCGCCCGGCGAGGAGGGGCCAGGCGTGGGTCGTCGTCGCGAGATGGCACACGAGGGACCGTGCGACGAAGGTGCGCGCGACGAGGAGGCTGGATGATGCGATGGTCCGGTAATCGTGCCCGCACAGCCCGCAGTGACGAACGGCTTTGCCCGGGAGGAGCTCACCACGCGTTCGGGGAATGTGTGCCCGGGTAAGAGAACAGTTCCGATGCGAGGAGATCCCGATGAGTGAAGAGCGCAAGACCTGCACAGGCGTCGTGTACACGAAGCCGCTTCATGCCGAGCTTCGAGATGACATACCGGTGCCCGAGATGGATGAGGTCGGGGCAGTGACGCGAACGGTCTTCAGCACCATCTCGCGCGGCACAGAGATGGATCTTTACACCGGACAGTTCCACTCCAGCGGCCCCGGAACTCAGTGGTACCCGATGCTGCCCGGATACATTCCCGTTGGTGAGGTGCAGGACGTCGGGAAGAGGATCAAGCACATCGAGCCGGGTGATTACGTCGTGGGCTCGAATCTTTTCGGCGACTGGGCGGGAGACTACTGCGTGGCCTGGGCCGGGCACCTGGAGACCGTGGTCTATTGTGGAGAGACGCACTCGAACCTCGGCGCCGAGCGCGCGGTGAAGATTCCCGACGGCGTGCCGCTTCAGCATGCCGGAGTGTCGCTGCTGGGGGCGATCGCCTATCACGGGGTAGAATACAAGGTCCAGCCGGGCGAGGGTGAGACAGTCTTCGTCATCGGCCAGGGCGCGATCGGCTCGATGGCGGCGCAACTTTGCATGGTGAGGGGCGCGCGTGTAATCGTGTGTGATCTGTGTCAGAATCGCCTCGACGTGGCGGAGCGGTGGGGTGCGGATGCCACCATCAACGCCTCCGAGACCAATATGTGGGAGGCGCTGCGAGAGCTTTGCGATGAGGATGAGCCGCAGGCCATCATCGAGGTCACCGGCGAGCCGGAGCTTCTGCAGAGCGTACTGCACAACGCTCCGCGGTACTGTCGCATCCACGCGCAGGGCATGTATCTCAAGCCTATAGAGATCTACATCCCCGAGACACTCTTCGCGCGGCATCTCACGCTGTCGGCCACGTGCGGCGACCGCCCGGAGATGGTCGCGGCGGTGCTCGACCTTATGGCGCAGGGAAAGCTGCAGGTGGAACACCTGGTTTCGGACATCATGGGTTACGATCAGGCCACGGAGGCGTACCGACGGGTTCACTCGGAGCCTGACGAGGTCGTAACAATCGCACTCGACTGGCGGTAACGGATTGATCGCTGCACCTGCTGCGCACTCAAGCGATTCGGCTCTCTGACTTCTGATACGTGAGTCGATCGGAGTTCGGACCCGCAGGTGCCTGACGTTGCCGGAAGGCAGCGCCGTTACGGTCCCGCTGACGAGATCATCAACTTTTTCTGACAGTCACGTTGGGTAGAAGGTACCTCTGACATACAAGAAGCATCATCTGAGGAGTGAGCCACAGTGCCCGAGATCAAGATTGCATCCGCTGCATGGGGCTTTCGAGAGATGGACCTGGCGGAGTACTTTGAGGCTGTGAAGGAGATTGGAATTGACTTCGTCGAGGTGAACCTCGGACCGAATTCGCCGGGCCACCTCCAGTTAGACGCGTCGGATAGAGATCTCTGCGCAGCCGCTCAGCAGGCCGAGAATGCAGGAGTGCAGATCGTCGCCCTTGCGGGTGGCAACAACTTCGCCGCCGATGACCTTGACGCTGAGATCGCGAGAGTCAGGACCCAGATCGAGATGTGTGAGAGGCTCGACGCCGAGGTACTGCGCATCTTCGCCGGCTGGATCGGAGCGGCGGAGTACACCGACACTACCTTTGAGCGCATCTCCGGCGCACTGTGCGAGGTCGGACACTACGGGGCCGAGCGCGGGGTAACCGTCTCGCTGGAGAACCACGGGGGCATCACGGCAACAGGCGCGCAGTGCAACCGCCTGATCATGGACACGCTTGAGGCCGGCGGAGACGCCATGAGCTTCTCGTTCGGCCCCGTGTCTGCCATGATGGGGCCGCCGCCGGTGGGCCTCAACTACGACCCCGCGAATTTCCGTCACTGCGGTGAGGATCCGCTTTCCGCGTTGATGGTCACAGTTGAACTGATCAATTACTCGCACTGGAAGGACGTCCGCTACGAGGGCGATGAGCCTGAGTACTGCGCGGTTGGTGAGGGCGTGATCGACTGGGAGCCTGTAGTGGCGGAGTTGATTACGAGCGGCTACGATGGTTACTGGGCGATCGAGTATGAAGAGCCTGAAGACGTGCTTCGAGGCACCCGTGCAAGCGCTGAGCATCTGCGCAGGATCGTGGACAGGCTGTGATGAGGTTCTGAGCGCTCCGGACTGTGCGAAATATGCGAGGATCGATCCTGATTGGAGATCGCACTCGTGCCCGCGGGCGCATCGATCAACAGGGCGTCAACGCTGAGTTCGTCTTCCTCGCGCACCACGCGTCTCTGCATTGCCCCATCGGCCCCCCGATGCAGAAGAAGCTGTCGGTTGGACGACCTCCAGAGTTATCTTCGTCGTGTGTCCTCATGCGTGGCCGCCTCATACGTCTGGCGCGCTCAGGAGAGCGTTGCAGGGGTGCCCCGCCACGGCCGAAGTCGGCGGGCTGGGACGCGCGTCGCCAGCTTCGAAATCCTTGAAGGGGCGGGGGGCGCGGGATATAATGAAAGTCCGATCGCGTTGATGCAGATAACGAGGGAGATGCCGGGCCGGAAGATAGTCTCCGGCACCAGGGAGGGCGGATTATGAGCGAAACGGTTAAGACCGAGTGTTTTGACGAGACCCCGACGCGTGTTGTCTCCGGCGAGGGCGCGCTTTGCAGCAGCAGGGCCTGTCTCGTCGGCATGGACATCTCACGAGCACTGATCGTCTGCGGTGAGAATGTGGCCAGGCTGCCGCAGATCGAGGAGTTTCGCGATGCATGCATGGGCTCCATCGAAACAGTGGTCTTCGCCGGAGCCGAGCCTGACCCGACTGACGGCAATGTACTCGAAGGCGGAGCGCTCGGACGTAAGTTCGACGCAGAGGCGGTAATCGGCATCGGTGGCGGTTCAAGCATGGACTGCGCCAAGGCAATCGCCGCCGAGATCGGATCCGAGGGATGGATCGCAGCGCAGGACCGTCCCGGAGAGCCGGTCGAGGTAGAACAGGAGGTAGTGCCGATCGTCTGCGTGCCGACCACCGCCGGAACCGGCTCCGAGGTGAATCCCTTCTCGGTTATCACGTTCACCGAGACCGAACGGAAGCTGGTGCTCAACCACGAGTCGCTCTACCCGTGCTGCGCGGTGCTCGATCCGACGCTGCTGGTCAGCGCACCGAAGATGGTGCGGGTGGCAGCGGGCCTCGATGCCCTGACCCATGCAGTCGAGTCGTACGTGAGCGTCAATGCCAATGCCGGGACGCGCAAATGGGCGGGGGAAAGCATCCGTGGCGTGGCGAAGTATCTCACGAGGGTTGCTGAGAATGCGAAGGACATGGATGCTCAGGCGGGGATGCAGCGGGCCGCAATGGTCGCGAGTCTCAGCTTCGCACAGACACGTCTGGGTATCGTCCATGCCATGGCGCTGCCTCTGTCGGCGCTTTTCGGCGTGCCGCACGGTGTCGCGAACGCGATCCTGTTGCCCCACGGGATGAGCTTCAACTGCGAGGCGGATCCTGAGGGCTTCATGGCGATCGCGGCCCATCTCGGCGTAGAAGTGCAGGATATGCCGGTTGCTGAGGCCGCAGCCACGGCTCCGGAAGCCGTCGCTACACTCGCCCGTGAGATCGAAGCGCCGGCGACCATGGGCGAAGCAGGCGTAGAGGAGAGCGCCATAGAGCGCATGGCTGATGACGCGATGCAGTCGGCGCACGTGCAGGTGAACCCGCGCAAGATCTCGCGTGAGGACGTCGTCGGGATCTATCAGGCAGCAATGTGATCCGGACCGGACGTCACCCCGAGATGCAACCCTTTGGTATCTGAGTGCCGGGAATCGTGGTTGACGGATTTGCGTCACAGCCTCCGAAGGACAGTACTGCCGTTTTACCGATTCTGCCAATGCCAACGTTACCGGAGGAGATTGATGGAGTTAACCGATGTCACAAGCTGCGCGCAGAAGATCATTGAATCGATCGAAACGGTGATTGTTGGGAAGCGAGAATCGGTCGAGTTGACGGTCGCAGGCTTCCTTTCCGGCGGGCATATTCTCATCGAGGACATTCCCGGTGTCGGTAAGACGATGCTGGCGAAGACCCTGGCGAAGTCGGTCGGCGGTACCTTCAAGCGGGTGCAGTTCACCCCCGACCTGCTGCCCGCGGACGTGACCGGTAGTTCGGTGTTCAATCAGGTTGAAGGAAACTTCATCTTCCGCGAGGGGCCGGTCTTCGCCAACGTGTTGCTGGCGGATGAGATCAATCGGGCGACGCCGAAGTCGCAGGCGGCGATGCTGGAGGCGATGGAGGAGTTCCAGGTCACCGCCGACGGTGTCACATACGAGCTTCCTAAGCCGTTCTTCGTCATGGCGACGGAGAATCCAATCGAGTACGAGGGAACTTACTCACTGCCGGAGGCACAGCTTGACCGGTTCATATTGCGTGTGTCGCTGGGCTATCCAGGTGCCAAAGACGAGGTTGAGATACTCACCCGGCAGATGATGCATCATCCGGTGGAGGATGTGACAATGGTGCTGGAGGAGGGCGATGCGCTGAAGATGCAGATGGCGGTGCGCAGGGTCTTCCTCGAGGAGTCGCTGAAGGATTACATGGTGCAGATCGTCGGCAACACACGGGATCATCCGGACCTTGAACTCGGCGCATCGCCGCGCGGTTCTCTCGCGCTGATGCGCTGTTCGCAGGCAATTGCGGCAATCGACGGTCGCGATTACGTGCGACCCGACGACATCAAGCGAGTGGCTGTGGAGGCGCTGGCTCACCGCCTGATTGTCAAGTCAGAACAGAGCATTCACGGCCTGCGGGCCGAGGAAGTAGTGCAGGAGATCCTGCGGAGCGTGCCCGCACCGACGGGCTGATCGGCTGCAGGGAAGAGCGGCCCGGGAGTGGGCGTGCATGACCGTAGTGTTGATCGCAGCGTTGACAGTGGTGGCCGCCGGTGTGGGGACGCTCAGTGGCTTCGGCACCTCGACGATAATGGTCCCGGTGCTTCTGATGTTCTACCCCCTCCCGGAGACGCTGTTGCTGGTCGGGATAATCCACTGGTTCGGCGATATCTGGAAGATGTGGCTGTTCAAGCGAGGGATACGCTGGTGGTTGTGGCTCACCTTCGGCGTTACCGGGGTCCTTTACAGCATGTGGGGCGCGGTGCTGTCGGTTACCGCGCCCGAGGAACTGATGGCGCGGATACTCGGCGGCTTCCTGATTATATACGTCGGCTTTCTCTTCTGGGATCCATCTTTCCAGCTGCCTGCATCAACCGGGGTGGCGGGGCTGGGAGGGGCGGCATCGGGCTTCCTCGCGGGTATCTTCGGCGTGGGCGGCGCGGTGCGCGGCGCATTCCTCTCGGCGTTCGATCTGAAGAAAGCGGTGTACATCGCGACCTCAGGGGCGATCGCAATCGTCATAGATACAGTGCGTATCGGTACATATGTACGCGGTGGAGCGCGACTTCAACCGGAGCTGATGTGGGGACTGATCCTGTTTATCCCTGCGTCGCTACTCGGGGCGGATATCGCAAAGCGAATCGTTGAGCGCATTCCGCAGAGCAGCTTCCGACTGGTGATCGCGATATTCCTGCTGCTCGCGGGACTCAGGCTTGTCATCTGGGCGTAGGTAAGCACGGGTAGCATGGCGAGAGTAAACGACGGTAACGCAGAACATGAGGTGCACCTGATGGAGATGCTCAAATCGGTGCATATCGAAGGTTTCAAGTCGATCCGGGATGCGACCATCGATCTCGGTCCCGTCAACGTGCTCATCGGCGCCAACGGGTCGGGTAAGTCGAACTTCGTGTCGTTCTTCGAATTGATGCGGACGTGCCTGATGCTCTCAGTTCACGAAGCTGTTGCGCGAGCAGGAGGCCCCGGGGCTCTGCTCCACTTCGGCCCGAGAACGACGGACGAGATCCGTGCGGTTCTGCGCTTTGCCATCGATGGAAAGGAAGAGGAGTGGGGATGGCGCTTCGTCCAGTCGGCAGGTTCGCTTGTTCCGGTGACCGACACATCCTTACCCGGCCATGTAACAGTGCCGGAGAGCCCAGAGCGTCCTCGTGGGGTACACCTGCTAGGAACTGAGCCCGATTCAATGCGGTTCTGGCGCACCTACCATTTTCGCGATACCGCTCCGACGGCGGCAATCCGCCAGCAGGGGTACATCGACGACAACCACGAACTGCGCTCAGGCGCGGGCAACCTCGCAGCATACCTCCATATGCTGCGCGAGAAGCATCGACCGTACTACGATCGTATCATCGGGGCTTTTCGCATGGCGGCTCCATGGTTCGATGACTTCGTGCTTGAGCCGCTGGAGCTGCGGCCCGAAGACGTCAAGCTCGATTGGAGAGAGAGGGGCCGCGACACGGTCTTCGGCCCCCACCAGCTATCCGACGGCAGCCTGCGAACGATCGCGCTGCTGACGCTGCTATTGCAGCCTGAGGAGCGGCTGCCGTCGCTGATGATCATCGATGAGCCGGAGCTTGGGCTGCATCCCTACGTGATCGCGATGGTGGCGGATCTCCTGCGCAGCGTGTCAACGGACTGCCAGGTGATTGTGGCGACGCAATCGACAAATCTCCTGAATCACTTCGCGCCGCAGGAGATCATCGTCGTGGAGAGAGAAGATGAGCAGGGAACGGTCTTCGAGCGCCTGTCGGAGGACCGACTCTCGGAGTGGCTTGAACGCTACTCGGTGGGAGAACTCTGGGAGAAGA
>PXBW01000055.1 GCA_003566775.1 candidate division WS1 bacterium | reverse complement strand
TTGTGTCCTGCCGATGATCGGCGCCTGCCGTGTGCAATTAGTGTCAACATTGCGGTTCCTTCGTTGCCGCCTCTGCTTTAGAGGTCTTTGAATGGCGGCGTGGAATGTCACCACTGTACGTGATGCGCACGCTGATGAGGGGAAACGCCAAAATGCAGTTTCGTCACTACACGCACGAGCGCAATTACGGTTGCCGCATCAGTGATGAGTTCACATTACGCGGGCTGCGGTTGCTGATCATTGAGAACGAGAAAATCCGAGTCTCAGTGCTGCTCGACCAGGGGACGGACATCTACGAGTTTCTGCACAAGCCGACGGATACCGACTTCATGTGGCGACGGCCTACCGGCGTGCGCAATCCCGCGGTGTCGCTTGAGATGCGGGCCTCAAGCGTAGGCGCGTTCGGCGACTATTATGAAGGCGGCTGGCAGGAGTGCCTGCCTAACGGCGGTCGCGTCTGCGAGTACAAAGGTGTAGAGATGGGGATGCACGGCGAAGTCTGGGGTTTGCCGTGGCGATGTCAGATCACGCGCGATGAACCGGAGGTCGTGCAGGCGAAGACCTGGGTGCGCACGGTGCGCACCCCTTTTCTGCTGGAGAAGACCTTCACGCTTCGCTCGGGAAGTGGAGTGCTGGAGATCGACGAGACCCTCACCAACGAGGGGCAGGAGCAGATCGACCTGATGTGGGGACATCATCCGGCCCTCGGCAGCCGCTTCCTGGAGCAGGATTGCCGGATCGACTGCGCGGCGGATACCGTCGTGGTCGATTCTAACGTCGCGGAGGGTAGTCGCTTCGAGCCTGCACAGAGATTCCCATGGCCGAGAGGCCTCGGCCGTGACGGCAAAGAGGTGGACGTCAGCGTCGTGGTGCCGCCTGAAGACCGCGTCGATGACATGCTCTATCTGACCGATCTGCGCGAGGGTTGGTGGGCGGTGACCAGCGAACCTCGCCGACTGGGCTTCGGCATCTCCTTCGATCTGGAGACATTCCGCCATATCTGGCTCTGGATGCCTCTGGGAGGCTCCTGGAGGAGTCCGAGTTGGGGGCGCCATTACACCCTGGCACTGGAGCCGTTCAGCAGCTATCCCGCGATTCTAACCAATGCGATCGAGGCGGGGACCCAGCTTGTGATGGAACCGGGGGAGCGGCGCAGCACCTGGCTGCGCGCGGTGGCGTACGACGAGGTTGGGCGCGTGGCCGGCATCAGTGAGGAGGGAGAGATTACCCCTGCCTGAATCAACGATGACACTCACCGGACCGGATGGCGCTGATATGGAGACCGAGGCCGGGCCTCCGCTGGCCCTCCATGTCTGCTGCGGTCCATGCTCGACAGCGGTAATTGAGCGCCTGCAGGCTGAGTGGGATGTCCATGCGATCTGGTACAATCCGAACATCCAGCCATCTGAAGAGCACCGCACACGGCTTGACGCGATGCGCAGGGTGGCGCAGTTGATGGACACTCCTCTGATGAACCCCGGCTACGATGTCGATGACTGGATGAAGGCGTGTGCGGGATTGATGGGTGAGCCGGAGGGTGGGGCGCGCTGTCACGAGTGCTTTCGACTTCGCCTGCGACGAACCGCGCTCTGGGCACTTGAGCAGGAGAAGCCGATTGGCATCTTCAGCACTACACTAACCCTCAGCCCGCACAAGCCCACCGAGATAATGAATGAGATCGGAGAGGAAGTGGCGGCTGAATTTGGCATCGACTTTCTGACCCGAGATTTCAAGCAGCAGCACGGGTTTCAGCGCAGCGTGGAACTCAGCAAGCGCTGGGGGATCTACCGGCAGGACTACTGCGGCTGCCTTCCGAGCCGCAGAGGTTGAACCGAGGTATTTCCAAATGGTGTCGGGTATCGCTGCCCGGCAGACCTGGAAGGGCCCGGCCACAGGATGGCCGGGCCCTTCCAGGAGCTGTATTGGCCTGCTTCGGTGCTATGCAGCGGCAATCAGTCGGCGATGAAGGGGATAAGACCCATCTCGCGGGAACACCTGATCGCCGTCGCCAGTTGCGCCTGATGTTTACGGCAGGTGCCCGTCTGCCTCGCCTTGCGGATACCGTTATCGTCGTCGAGGTAACGCTTCAGTAGCGGAACGTTCTTGTAGTCGAGCACATTCTTCTCCGGAGCGACGCAGAAGCGGCATACTTTCTTGCTGCGCCTGCCGCCACGACCGCCTCGTCGTCCCCGGCCTCTGCTCTGTCTTCCCACTATATGAGTCCTCCTGAGTGTTCCTATCCTGTCCTCACGTGCAGGGCTGATGATACCTGACAACTGTGCGCCGCGTCAAGAGTAGGTTGCGCTTCACGTCGCTGTGTGTATGTTGGCGAGTGTTGCAGGGAACCGCGGCACGAGTGCCGAAGGGACGTCGCGAAAGGCCATCGCCTCCCAGAGGAGTCCCTGATGCGAATCTCGATCGCGCAACTCAACCCCGTGGTGGGGGACATCGTCGGCAACTTAGACCGTCTTACGGAAGTCGCTGAACGATGTCACGGCCGCGGGACCGATCTTGTTGTGTTCCCCGAACTGTACCTTGTCGGGTATCCCCCACGCGACCTGCTGGAACGGCGTCGCTTCATCGATGACGTCGAGGCGGCCGTTGCAGATCTCGCTCGCCGATCAACGAGATTCGCCCCTACAGGAGTGCTCTTCGGCGCCCCGACTCGGACCGACGAGCGGGTCGGGGCGGGTCTGCGCAACTCGGCTTTGCTGGTAGCGGATGGTGAGATCATGGCGGTGCGTCATAAGGCGTTGCTGCCCACTTACGATGTCTTCGACGAACATCGGTACTTCGATCCCGCCGATGAGATCCACCCGATCGAGTTTCGCGATCAGATACTCGGGGTCAGCATCTGCGAGGACGCCTGGAACCGTGCGGAACTCTGGCCGGACCAGCGTCTCTACGAACGCGAGCCTGTACGCGAACTCGCGAAGCAGGGCGTCACGGTGATGATCAACCTTTCGGCCTCACCCTTCTACGTCGGGAAGGATAGAGTCCGCCACGATCTGATGGCCGCCCACGCCAGCGAGCACGGAGTGCCCTTCACCTACGTCAACCAGGTGGGCGGCAACGATGAGTTGATATTCGATGGCGGGAGTTTCCTGATGGATGGACGGGGAAGGTGCGCAATAGCCTGCCGCCACTTCTCCGAGGACATCGTTACCGTGGAGACAAGCGCGTCAGGTGCCGACCGGGCAGGTGAGCCGCTCGAGAGGGTCGCCTCGGCGCATGATGCGCTGCGGCTCGGGATCAGTGACTATCTGCGCAAGTGCGGCTTCACCAGGGCGGTGATCGGTCTCTCCGGCGGCATCGACTCCGCGGTCGCGTGTGCGCTGGCCGTGCGGGCTCTGGGAAGTGAGCATGTGATGGGCGTGACCATGCCCTCGATGCACTCCTCCGAGGGCAGTGTGACGGATTCGGTCAGGCTCGCGCAGAATCTCGGCATTCGGTTCGAGGAGGTCGCGATCACCGACATCTACGATGCCTACATGACGGAGCTTGGCCCCCTGGTCCCACCGCCGCCGGGGATCACCGAGGAGAACGTACAGGCGCGGATCCGTGGAAACATACTGATGGCAATCAGCAACAGGCACGGTCACATCGTGCTCTCCACCGGGAACAAGAGTGAGCTTGCGGTGGGGTACTGCACACTTTACGGGGACATGTCCGGCGGACTGGCGGTGC
Organism: candidate division WS1 bacterium; assembly: GCA_003566775.1. Taxonomy (GTDB): domain Bacteria; phylum Armatimonadota; class Zipacnadia; order Zipacnadales; family UBA5352; genus UBA5352. The sequence goes on along the minus strand of PXBW01000055.1, from coordinate 16,784 downwards.
TCGCGGATGTGCCCAAGATGATGGTATATGAACTGGCGGAGTACATCAATCGCGAGAAGGAGATCATCCCCCGGGCGACTATTGAGAAGCCGCCGTCCGCGGAACTCAGTCCGGGACAGACCGATCAGGATACGCTCCCACCTTACGAGGAACTCGACGCTATCCTCGAACTCTACATCGAAGAGGGCCTGCCGACTGAGCAGATCATCGCTGAGGGATTCGACAGGGAGACTGTGCGCCAGGTGCTGGAACGTGTCGAACAGAGCGAATACAAGCGCCGCCAGGCCGCTCCGGGCCTGAAGGTCACCACGAAGGCCTTCGGAACGGGACGGCGCATGCCGATCGCGGCCCGGTACCGGTTGTGAGAGATATCGCTTATCAACCGTGCCGTGGTCTGGACGTGTCGGGTATTGTCGGCGCATCTTCAGCCACCGGCAGAAGCACCGTTACCGATTGTGCGAGTTCTACTGCTGAGGGGGCAGGTACTCGTGCAGGGGCCGTTTGAATCGCTTACCATTCGTCGCGTCCTTGTTTTCGCTCTTCGCATCGTGCTATTCTCACGGCACTGAAGAAGTCGGGAGGGAAGCAAATGTGCAATATCGCCGGATATGTCGGAACGGAACCCGCCGCGCCGCTGCTGCTCGACCTGATCGGTAGACAGGAGGGCCTCGCCGGAGGGTATTACACCGGCATCGCAACCATCCACGAGGGCAGGATTCACTGGGCAAAGGTGGTAGGTGATACCGCGAAACTACGCAGTGACACAGACGCGGAGGATCTGCCCGGCACCATCGGCCTCTCACACAGCCGCTCCAAGTCCGGCGGTGACTGGCGCTGGTCACACCCGTTCGTTACCAGCGATGAGGGCGTGGCGTACATCGCGAACGGCTCACGCGGGTACTTCGAGGATAAGGTGGACAACAGTGGGGTGGCCCGCCGCCTGGAAGCAGAGGGCTGCAGGTACACCGCCGTGGCTGACGAACAGATCGGCAAGTACCCGTCCCTCGAGGGCGGGCGCTCAGTACACATGAGCGACGTAATGGCGCACGCGATCGACGTCAACCTGCAGGGCGGGAATGAACCTGAGCATGCGATCCGTCGGGCGTTTCTCGACCTTCCTGCAGAGATCGTGGGGCTGTTCATAACCCCCTCACACCCGGATGCGATCTTTGCCGCCCGGTACACGATGCCCATGTGTGTGGCCTTCGACGGGCGCGGCGCCTTCGTCGCGAGTAGCCCGACCGGCTTCGATGAGTCGCCCGACTGGTGGACCTGGGTCCCCCCGTTTTCGACCGCCACCCTCCGGGGGTCGCGGCTGGAGGTAAGCCCGCTTGATTGTCCCGAAGGACCACTGCCCGACGACATCAGCCGCGCCCGCGCTCGAGAGGCGATTCTCGAGGCGCTTGAGGAAGAAGACGGGAAGAGCATAGGCCCGCTGCTCGATGCTGCGAAAGCGCACTCCTCGCGTGCTGAACTGATAGTGCGCTACGATCCGGTTTATCACGTGCTGCACGAGATGCTGTCCGAGGGAATAATCGAGCAGTACACGCGGACCGTAGAGGGCGCATTCGAGGGACTCACCGCCCCGAAATTCCACTTTCGCCTCGCCTCCGACTGATCGGCGCCGGGCGAAACGCGACAGCGGCACCTTACGGCCTTTCCGACATCTCCAGTGGAAAGGCGGTGACTGTGCCGGTGTCCTCCCCGACAACAATAAGCGGTGCATCACCGACGGTCACGGTCATCGTAGATGGTTGCCCCTCGACCCGACCGCGCAATTGCGTCTGTCCATCCGCGCACAGCACGAGGACTTCGCCGTCCAGCAGGGCCGCGACGATGACCGGCGCGCCGTCAACGATCGCCGAGGTCATCTGCAGCACCGCGCCCCCGACCGCGTTCGACCAGCGCACCTCGCCCGAGGCGTCGAAGGCGGAGATGAAGCCGCTGGTGGCGCCAGCCACGATCAGCGGCGTCCCGTCGGTGCCGGGTATGATCTCCACGCCGCGCACATCGTCGCCGAGCTTGTGCTGGAAGATGCGCCCGTCGTCGTCCATCGTCGGCGCTATCAGGTAGAGGCTCGCGCGCCCGGTACCGAAGACGATCTCCGGACGTCCGTCGCCGGTTACGTCGCCGATCGCCATCGAACTGAGTGTGGAGCCCCAGCCGTCGTTGAGAATGCGGCGCACGAAGCGATCGCCGCCGCCGCGCCCGTCCCCACGTCCGTTGCCGTCGAGGAAGTAGAGCGCATCGGTGCTTGAGACCGAGGGGTTGCCGCCGACAAGCTCTCGCCGACCGTCTCCGGTGAGGTCGTAGAGTCCGTGAATGCCGAAGAGGCCCGCGTACGACCAGAACTCCCAGCGCGGCTCACCGTCGGGCGAAACTCCGCGCAGGCGCTGGTCTCCGGTAGCCACGCAGACGGTCTTCTCCCCGGTGCCTTCGAGATCGACCACGAAGGTGTGAAGCGCTGGATTGTGCCGAATGAACAGCGCGGTGTTGATCGCGGTCCGGGTCTCGGGCTGATGCGTCCACCGGGTCACTCCGTCGGCATCGCGGCACTCGAGCGTGTTGTCATCGCGCGCGAGTAGCACCTCGGGGCGTCCATCACCGGTGATGTCATCGACGCAGACATCGAACACCGGGGCATCGACCTCGAACCGCGCAGTCTCGGAGCCATCTGCCGCGAGGAAGGCGGCATGCCCCGCTGCGCTCGGCACCGCCACCACGCCGAAACCCTCCGGCAGCGCCGGCCGCTCGCCCGCCGGAACCTCCGTGCCGGGGTTCCCCGCGAATGCCCGCAGGTGCCTCACCTCTCCACCTGCGTCATACGTCCAGAGCGGAGCAATCTCCTCACCGGGCAGATCCTCAGGCTGGCGCACATCCGGCAAATCTTGCACGGCAGAGGCGAGTTGGGCGCCCAGCGCCTGGCGCGCCTCCTCGGGCAGGGCCCGCACCTGCGCCTGTCCCTCGCCCGCGATGATCTCTCCATCCGCCAGGCGCAACGTCAGCGTTACGGGCTGCGTGGCCGAGAGAACCTCGATCCCGTCGATGCTGACGGTCCGCCCACCCGCGACCGAGACCGCCTCGGGGCCGAGGTAGAAGGCGTCTGCGTCGATCATGACGCGCCCGATCTCGACGGAGCCGGCGGGCGCACCGGCGAGTGCCGCGTGTCCCTCGCCTTCGATTCGCGCCACCCCCGGAGCGACGCGGTGCATGAGGTAGCGCGGCTGCGGCGAGTTGCCGGTCTCCTGCGCGAGGGTGTGCAGGAAGTCGGTCTCCCCGGCGCCAAGCTCAGCATTGATCGACTGGGCCACGATGTTCGACTCCTGCGTCGCGTACGGATAGAAGCGCGCTCCTCTGGCGTAATGCTCCGGCAGGCGGCGGTGGTTCACCCGCTGTGCCGGTGTCTGCATGTGAAAGAACGTCTCGTTGTCCGCGCTGCGCTCCTCGTCCTGCGGCCATTGGGCGACGGTCAGTGTTTCACCGTCCATCTCCGGCTCGCCGAGCGTCTTCCAGTGTCCGGTGAAGATGAAGGTGCCCGGCTCCCGCGCGGTCATCCCGTCGATCACCACGAAGTACCGCTCCGGAGCCAACAGAATCGTGCGGGTCCAGTCCGCGTCCGCGAAGTCGTTCGCCCGCGTCTGACTCATCATCACCTGTCCGAGATCCTCGGCATGCAGAACTTCCGCGAAGTAGGGGATCTCAGTCGAGAGGCCGTCGCGTATGATGTTGACGCCGTTGTGCCAGGCGATGGTACTCGAGAAGAGATTGTCGTAGGATACGAGGTACTCGCGTCCGTTGCGCGCGTACATGTGGATCGTGTTCGTGTCATCGTAGCAGTGACTCGCCCCGACCATGCCGTCGAGCAGAAGGAACTCGTCCTCGACATCCAGGCCGGTGCGCATCGCCAGCTTGTCGAAGGCCCGCTCGTACTCGATATTCGGCGGGTTGAAGAAGTACACCTCGGGCAGATCGCGCCAGCCCTCCCAGAATCCGCGGTCGTATGGCACCACCGAGACGCCGACTATGTCGTCGGGACGCTCGACCTGCACATCGCCGATGAAGGTACGCAGCACCTCATCGGTGTTCGCGCGGGGGAAGTCCCCCCGCAGCGAGTTCGGCCAGAGGTAGCGCCCGTCCTGATAGACGTGCGCGCACATTGCCAGCAGCACATAGGGCCCTGACGCGTAGTGCGCATCGCCGATGGTCGGCAGGTGCCCGACGTTGTCCATGGTGCGCAGGGCTCGCTCGGCGGCCTGGCGCGCCGCGCCCGTAGTGAAGAAGCGCATCTCGCCCGAGGCCAGCGCGTAGGTGGCCTTGTTCTCCAGGGTGGCCTCCCACTGATGCATTGAGGAGTCGCACATCGGCTTCGACCAGTCATCCTGCATGCCGAAGTAATCTGAGATGCGGCTGAGGTAAACGTCCATCTCCGGCATAGCGTAACCGTGCTTGAAGTACCGCGCCATGAAGAACGTGCCGACGCCCGGGCGAGTACCGTGATTCTGATGCGCCATCCCCCACGGCCAGCGCTGGATGTGCAGGGAACCGATTCCCTCGCGCGAGCGCACCTGCGTGAGGAAGAAGTTCGTGATCGCGAGCCGCTCCTCGTCCGCAAAGATGGGGTGCTCCTCGATCAGCGCCCAGATCTCCATCCACCCGGGAGCGTAGAGGTGGTTGATGAGGCCCCTGTCTATCCAGCGCAACATCTGCTCGCGGTAGCGCTCCGCCCACGCGTCATCGCCGGTGAGCAGGTAAACCATACCGGAGTGCCGAGGGTCATCGCGAGAGGCGTAGTCGGGTAGTGTGAAGTGCTGCGGCCAATCGGCGGGGATGATGAGACGCTCACCATAATCCCATTCGGTAAGCGCCATGTACTCCTCGCACGGATCAACCTCGTAGAGGCTGCCGATGACACCATCGGCGGGGATGTGTGCCACGAACTCGGCCGCCGCGCGCGAGAGACCCGCGTCATCGCTGGCACCGACCACCACGATGTTGTGCCCCACGCCGTAGGGGTCGTGGATCGTCTGCAAATAGTACCCGCCCTCGCCGGGGAAGCGCCGGTCAACGATGGTGTACCACTCGAAGTAAAGCCGCTCGATCACCGGGTTGTCCGCGAAGTTGCCGACGACGATCAGCGGCCCCTCGCCGGGCAGCGCCTCGTCGGGATCGGCGTCAGCGACAACCTCCACCTGGTTCCCTGTCTGCTCGCGGATGGCGTCGGCGATCCGCACGGCGGCCTGCGCGTGTGAATCGGCGTCGCCGGTGAGGATCGTCGCGGGGCCCAGATTGGTTTCAATATTCGGGTCCTTAAGGTCGTCGATCATCGCGACCTGGTTGGAGGTGACGCGGTGGAGGGCGAAGTCGCTGACCGCAAGCTCCCCCGAAGTTACGCTGAGGCCGACGTGTCCGCCGTCGAGCGGCTCTTCGTGCATGCCCATCTCACCATAGATCCACCAGTCCAGCGCGAGGCGGTCATCCACGAAGACGCGCAGCCGTCGCCCGGCCTTGAAGATCGCGATCTCATGCTCCACGCCGGGCTCGACGGGAAGCCGCAAGTTGCGATCTGCTCGCTTGTCATCGGGATATTCGATCAACCGCATCCCGTCCGATCTCAGGGTAAGCGCGTACGCCAGGAGGTCATCGAGTGTGCTATCCGGCGCCTGCAGCAGATTTCCATCATCTGCGAGCGAGGCGCAAAGCGCGATGGCGGCCTCGCCCTCGTCTCCCCGTAGATCAGCAGTGAGCGTGAGGGTAATCAGATGCGCTCCTTCGATGCTCTCCGGCCACCATGCGGCCACGCGCGTGTCCTCCGGCGAGCGCAGTCGCATCATGCCATCAGTGATGCTCGCGGCAGCTTCATCTGTGACCACCCAGCGCTCACCTTCGTGCGTAAGACCGTCAGCCACGGGCGTCTGCACCTCCAGTATCTGGGTATCAAAGCGCAGGGTTTCCGCGCCCAGGACCGTCGCGAGGCTCATGAGCGCAATCATCAGACCAGGCGTTCTCAGCAATGCAATCATCTCGGTGTCCGGCATATGTGGAATACTGCAGGATACTTCAACATCTAAGTTCGCTCCGGCAGTCACGATGCCCTTCTCATCGACTCCTCGACGTGATGACTGGAAGCCGAATTTTTTCGTCAACGCTTGACAATGCCGCGGGAGGTCGAGGTAAACTGAACTCCGTTACGATATTGTCTTCTGCAATAGGCGCAGGTCACTCGAAGGGGCGAATCACAATGAAACTCAGGCTGACTCAACGTCGCATTGCTGTGCCGATCCTTGTCCTCGCGTTTGTCACGCTGCTGACCTCCACCGCCCTCGCGGCCGGGACCGTTACCGGGCGGATTTTCTCAGAAGCGGCCCCGTACCTGCTTGAGGGAGTCGCGGTCTCGAATGGCGAGCAGGTTGTCCTCACCGACCATCAGGGCCGCTACGAGCTTTCCATCGATGACGATTTCGCGTTGATACATGTCTCGGTTCCGTCCGGATACAGGCCGGTAGACGAGCGCTGGTTCGATCGCGTGTACGTGGAGGGAGAGGTTCGGCTCGACTTCGTGTTGGCTCCGGAGGAGCAGCCGGATACGTGGAGCTTCATTCACATCACCGATGTTCATATCAGGCCGGAGAATGCCGAGTTCGTCGCCGGCTTCCCAAGGTACGTAAACGCGCTCGACGATCCGCGTCCCGCGCTAGTTGCCAACACCGGGGACCTCATACACGATCTGCGCTCCATCGAGGGGTACGATGGAATCCGCGAGGGGTTCGCCATGTACACCGACGCGATGGACGGCCTTGAGGTCCCTCTGCGCAACGTGATCGGCAATCACGAGCATGCTGGATACCGCACCGACATGAATCCCGACTCGTGCCTCTTCAGCGCGGGCTCATATGAGCGCCTCCTCGGGCCCCGGAGCTACTCCTACAACTATGGAGGCATGCGTCTTATCGCGCTGGACAACACCCGCGTGAACATTCCGGTTGACGGCGGATATCACTCGGCTATCTCGGACCGCTGCATGCGATGGCTTGCAGCAGACCTCGCGGTCACCGACGAGCAGAAGCCGATCTTACTGCTGATGCATCAGCCGCCCGGTAACATCCGCAACGGCGAGGAACTCTTCGACCTGCTTGCCGGGCGTACGATCCACGGCATCTTCTACGGCCACCGTCACACGGTCGATGAGTACGAATATGAGGGTATCCCGGCCTTCCGAAGTGGGTCCTTGACGCGCCCTGGTGGTGGCGCCGCGCGAGGTTATCGCCTCGTTACAGTTGGCCCCGACGGGATCATTGAGACATCCTATCGCTCGCTGGAGGATACAGGCGAATGAGCGCGAGGTGAGCATCGTCTCCACGATCTGTGCATCCATGCGTCACCCGGCGGCACGATCGCGCCGCGTCGGACTTGCACTGAAGGTTGGAGGTATGCCTTCGCAGGCGGGGAAGATACCATCGTAATATGAGCATGGTCTTACACGATTAACGGCGCACAGAAGAGGAGCGATTCTGATGATGAGGCTGACTGTGTTCCTGACCGCGATAGCGATCATTCTCACTCTGGGCGTTCCCGCCACTGCCCAGGATGATGCGGCGGCGTTTGATGACACGCGCGCCGGCCCCGGAGAATGGGGCTTCCGCCCCCGGGTCGGTGAGGTAACGCAGGTAACCCCACCGGGTTTCTCGTGGCGACCTCAGGAAGATGCCGCCATCTATCATCTGCAGGTCACAATTCCGGACGATGACGCCTTCGAGCAGCCCGTGTACGAAGTCGAGGACGTGGAGATGACGGTTCACTGCCCGCCTCATACGCTGCCGGCCGGGGATTATCGGTGGCGCGTGGCCTTTCTGGATGATGACGGCAATCGATCCGCATGGAGTGAGGTACGACAGTTCAGTATCGCGGAGGACGCGCTCGACTTCCCGCTGCCGCCCATGGAGGAGTTGCTGGAGCGCCTCCCCGACGGTCACCCGCGCCTGTTCATGCGCCCGGAAGAGCTTGAGTGGCTCAGGGAGCTTGCGGCGGGGCCCCTGAACGAGCGTTTTGAGGCGCTTGTGGCGGCCGGCCAGCGCATCATCGACGACCCGCCCCCGACCGATGACTATCCGCCCTTTCCCGAGGGCGTGGAGCGCCCCTCGCCTGAATGGGCGCGACACTGGCGAGCGGTGCGCCCCTACATGGATCGAGCGCTGGGTGATGCTATCCTGCTCGGCTTCGTATATCAGCTTGGTGGTCCCGAAGAGCACGGACAGATGGCCCGGCAGATGGTGGTTGAGGTATCGCAGTGGGATCCGAGCGGCACCACCAGCCTGCGTTACAACTCCGAGGCCGGAATGCGCTACGCATGGCAGTTCCCACGCGCGTACACATTCGTGCGTGAACTGCTTACCGAGGAGGAGCGCGAGCGCTGCCGCGAGGTTATGCAGATTCGCGGCAATGAACTCTACAACGCGCTCTACCCGCGACATCTCTGGCGCCCGTTCGGCAGTCACAACAATCGGCGCTTCCACTTCCTCGGCGAGATCGCGATCGCATTCATCGACGAGATCCCCGAGGCGCGTGATTGGCTCGAATTCTCCCTCAACGTCTTCTTCAACGTGTATCCCGTCTGGAGCGACGACGACGGAGGCTGGCACGAGGGTGTCGGCTACTGGCACGGATATATCAGCCTCGTCAGCATCTGGATCGACATCATGCAGAGCGCGCTTGGGATCGACGGCTTCGATAAGCCGTTCTTCTCCGAGACGGGGTACTACCCGATCTACGCGCAGCCTCCCGACGTGCCGCGTCTCACCTTCGGTGATACCACCGGGACCCGCAATCCGTCCAACGTGCGGCGCCTCATGACCTGGCTTACCGAGGGAACCGCTAACGAGTACTGGAACGACTACCTGCAACTGATCGGCGGCCCCTCGCACCAGGGCGGATACATCGGTTTCATGCGCGCCGCAAGGCTTGAGGACGAGCCGGAGATCGGACGCCGCTCGGTCGGAGAGCTTCCCCTCTCTCGTCTCTTCGAGGGTACCGGGATCGCCTATCTGCACTCGGATCTCACCGACTCGAACAACAACGTGCAGATCTCGTTCAAGTCGAGTCCGTTCGGCAAGCAGAGTCACGGCAACGAGGCAAACAATTCCTTCGAGCTTTATGCCTACGGTGAGCCGCTGCTGATACGAACCGGGACGCGCGAGCTTCACGGCAGCCCCCATCACCGCGAGTGGGTCTGGGCAACGAAGTCCTGCAACAGTATCCTCGTCAACGGTGAAGGCGAAAAGTCCAATCGGGCGGCCGCCGTTGGCAGGATAAGCACCTTCGAGCACACGAACGATTTCGACTACCTCGTCGGCGAGGCCGGGGACGCCTACGATGATGATGTGCTGCTCAGGTACGATCGTCATCTGCTCTTCGTCCGACCCGATCTCGTCGTGGTGATGGACGACCTCGAGGCACCGGAGGCCTCGACCTTCCAGTATCTCCTGCATGCACCCGCGGAGATGCAGGTGAACGACCAGGATGACATCGGTGTCGAGGTCGGAGAGGCGGGCCTCAGAATCAGTCTGCTCACTCCGGAAGGCCTCGAGATTACTCAGACCGATGAGTTCGATACGCCGCCGCAGGAGCACATTCAGCTTGACGAATGGCACCTTACGGCTGCCACCACCGAGCCGGCCGCAACCCGGCAGTTCGTTGCGCTGATGCGCCCGCATCGCCTCGGCGACGAGGTCCCCGTTGCCTCGGAACTTCAGCGCAGTCCCGCCGGGCATGCGATTCGCGCCGCGCTCGCCGACGGCAGCGTCATAGTGCTGTGGCGCAACGGGCCGGGTGAGCTTTCCGGCTGGGGCCTCAGCACCGAGGCCGACCTGGCAGCCATCAGGCTCGATGCGGAGGACAATCCGGTCGCCTTCTTCACCTCTGGTAGAGGCGAGGCCCGCTGGAACGGTGATCTGCTCGGCCAGTGACATCCGGCACGGAAGCCGGACGGCACTGCATCAGAACACCGGCGGCGACACTCGATACAGAGGTAAGGCAGACATAACCACGGCACGCGATCATATCAGGACCGTATCTGAATGGGTGAGATCATGTCGGCAGGCAATCGCAGTGTGCTGGTGGTAATCGACTCGCGCCTCGACGCAGAGCGACGTGAAGCGGATGAGACCGTTTTCCCCGCTCTCGAACACTTCGGGATGGCATGGGAGGTGCTCGATGGGGGAGACTATATGGGCGCGATCCCCGAGTACGTCGCCCCACGTGCCCTGTATGTGATAGCGCATGATGGAGCCGCGGACTGGCTGGGCGAGGAGATGGCGGAGCAGATCGCAGACGCTGTGGCGAATGGCGCCGGGCTTGTAAGCTTCGACCGTCGCCCAGAGGAGTGGCCATCCCCGCTGCGCGATCTGTTGCCCGGAGGTCCCGGAGATGCGCGCGTGGCAGTATTGCGCTTCGCCGGCGACGGCGCATTCATCACCTTCGGACACGCCGAGGGTGATGAGCTTGAAATTGAACGGGAGATCGAGGCGCGTACCCTATCGCCCGGCGACGGTTGGGACCCGCTGGTAACCGACGGTGAGCGGCGCGTGATTGTTGCGTCATGCGAAGCTGGAGATGGTCGCGTGGTATTCTTCGGCTGCGGGCAGCAGATCTACGCGGAGGGCGTTTACGGCCACGTCCGCGGCATCGACGGACTCATGTGGCGTTCGATGGTTTGGGCGGCGGCAAAGCCCTTCCCCATGCGCTGTATCCCTCCCTACGTCACCGCGCGGATGGATGACTGCAACGGAACCTACGGGGCATTCGACTATGTCTCCATCATGAATCGCTACGGGATCAGCCCGAATCTGGGCCTGTTCATCGACGAGTTGGGGCCGACCGACTGGGCGGCGGTGAAGCGCCTTTACGACAGCGGTGGAGCAGACTTCTCGATGCATGCCTTCCGCGACGATTACTACATGGCGCGCCCCAACTTCAAGCCCTATGCGATCCTGCCCGACAAGCCCGATCTCTCCAACGGCGGCAAGCAAACCGCATTCGAGGGCCTGTCGCTGGATCATGACACCGGCCTCGACCTGTCTGCGGAGAAGGTGCGGCGCAACTTCCAGCGCATGGACGACGCGTTCGAGCGGGTGGGTATCGAGCACAGTCGTGTAATCAACGCGCACTACGGGGAGATCGGATGGCGCGCGGTTCCGCACTTCCTTGAACGCGGCGCTGACCTGCCGTGCAACAATTCCGCTATAGGCCAACTGTACAGCAACCAACCCGTCTGGAGGCCACGTCCCTACGGTGTCCGCGGCCCCACGGGACGCCATGGCCTCGTCATCGACCGCTATCCCGGCATCCCGGACATGACCTTCATCAGCATGTCGGTCTCGCACCTCGGCAGCCATATGCGCCTCGATATACTAAGCGGTCGGGTGCCCTACCTCGACGAGTCAGATGCTCCAAAGCTCGATGAGGCCGCAGAGCAGGGGATCTTCAACATCAGGCTCGCCCTTGACTCGCTGGCCTTCGGCGTGTTGTTCACACATGAGGAACGCATCAACGTCATCAGCCCGGATGACTGGGACAGTGTCGTCACATCGATCGTCGCGGGCCTCGATGGCTGGGATTGGGAGGGCGCAAACCGCGAGCAGGTCGGCGTGGTCTGCAAGCGCCTGTTCGATTCGCGCCTCGTAGCGGCGAATCAAACCGAGCAGGGGCTTGAGTGCGAAATCTCCGGCAACACCGACGGTCCGTCCCCGCTCACTATCTGGGACGGCGAGGGCGATGGATGCTCGCGCCGCGTGGTAGAGATTGACGCGATCGACGGTTTCGTGGCCGTGAACGCTTAGACGGAGACGCAGTGTAGCTCCATCCATTTCAGACGCAGGGGAGATGATCCTGATGCTGAGATGCACCTCACGAGTGGGAGCAATAGCCCTGCTCAGCGCCGCCCTGACCCTTTTCCCTGTCGGCGCCACCCGCGCCGACGACGGCCTGCTCGATGTCCGGGAGGTTAGAGAGGCCATGATGACCGCCGCCGAGGCCTTTCACGGCCTCGGCTATCAGGGAGCTTACGCCGACGGATACTCGTTAGACCTGCAGACACGCTATCGCGGGCGCACACGCTACGACCCATGGCCCGATGATGAGCCGGACTGGGTCGAGACGGAGCCCCCCAACGGAGCCTGGGTGGGCCGCGCCCTGTTGCGCGCCTACCGCGCGACCGGTGACGAGTACTATCTGCAGATGGCGGAGGAGATCGCCGACGCGCTCGCGGTTGTCCAGACCGAGACGGGGGGATGGCGGATGCGCACGCGTCTAAGTGAACCCCACGGCCCCGACACGCCCGCCGATCTCGATGACAACCGCAGTCAGAGCTCGATTCTGTTTCTCATCGAACTCGTGGATGCGGGCGGCGATGAGCGCCACCGCGTGCCGATGCAGCGAGGCCTGCAGATGCTGCTGGATGCGCAGTATCCCAGCGGAGGCTGGCCGCAGGCCTATCCGCCTCCGGAGGATGAGCACGACCTCCGGCGCTATCACACCATCAACGATGCCACGATCCCCGACTGCATGAGAACGCTGCTGACGGCCTACCACGCCTTCGGGAATCAGGAGTACCTCGATGCGGTGACGCGGGCCGCCGACTGGTTGCTGCAGGTGCGGCTGCCCGGAGCGGTGTGGGCACAGCAGTACTACGACGACTTCGTCACCGGGCCGCTGATCCCGAACCACCCGGCCCCGGCGCGCTGGTTCGAGCCGATGGCGATCACCGCCGGCGAGAGCGCCTCGGTGATCAGGATCCTGACCGAGGTATGGCTGGAGACCGGCGATGACAGGTACATCGAGCCCTTCGACGAGGTCATCGAGTGGTACGAGCGCTCGCGGCTCGAGGATGGGCGCTGGGCGCGCTTCTACGAACTGCACACCAACCGCCCGCTCTACTGCACTCCCGACCGGGTGATTACCTACTCCGATGAGAATCTGCGTCCAGGATACGCGTGGAAGGGCACATGGGGCGACGGCGCCATTCGGACCGCAAGCCGCGCACAGGAACTGGGCCTTGACGGAATGCTTGCCGAGCGCGAAGCGGTCCCTGACGATGAGGCGCTGCAGTCCCGCGGGGAACGCGCGCGTGAGGCCATCGAGGCGATGGACGAGCGCGGGTTCTGGATTCGAGGGGAGCGCATTCGGACACGGGACTTCAACAACCACATGAATGCCATGTCCGCGTATCTTGAAGCGCTCGAGGCCCGGGACGAACTGCCCGAGTAGCGCGACCGCTAATCTGGACCGGACGGACCGTCATATCTTGTCTGTAAGCAGAGGAGCAACGGCTATGAAGCTCGTGCCGTTCGCAGTGCTCGTTGCAATAGCGCTGGCCTCATGTGCCATCGCGCAGGAGAATGAACTGCCCACGGTCGAAGAGGTGGAGGAGGCCATCGTCCGCGCCGCAACAGCCTTCAGTGAACTATCGTATCAGGGAGGGTACCCGTTCCTGGTATCGGGAGACCTTCAGACGCGCTACAACTGCGGGCACAACGTGCTCCGGCCGTTCCCCGATGAGACATACCTGTGCATCGAGCCACCGGGCACACCGTGGGTGGGGCGTGCCTATCTGCGGGCGTACCGGGCGACCGGAGATGAGCGTCTCCTCGAGATGGCGACGGAGGTCGGCGACGCCCTCGCCACCGTGCAGCTTGAGGTAGGGGGCTGGCGGATGCGGCAGCCACTGACCGATGAGTGGGCGAGTGAGTCGATTCCGGCTGAGGTAGAGGGCGCTTACCAGCGAGGGCCCTTCGCCGATTTCGACGACAATCGCAGCCAGGGACCGATCATGTTCTTCGTAGAGCTTGTGCGCGACGGCTCCACCTCCGAAGGTCACCGTGAGGCGATGGAGCGGGGCCTGCAACTGCTGCTTGAGTCGCAGTATCCAAGCGGCGGCTGGCCGCAGATCTATCCTCCGCCGGAGGATGAGTACGACTATCGCCGCTATCACACGATCAACGATGCGACGATTCCCGACTGCATGAGGACGTTGCTGCTTGCGTATCGCACCTTCGGCAACGAAGAGTATCTCGACGCAGTCATCCGTGGCGCCGACTGGCTGCTTGAAGTGCGATTGCCCGGCGCGGCGTGGGCGCAGCAGTACTACGACGACTTCGTGAGCGGGCCGCTGATTCCCAATCACCCGGCGCCCGCGCGCTGGTTTGAGCCGATGGCGATCACCGCAGGTGAAAGCAACTCTGTCATAAGCATACTGACGGAGGTCTGGCTGGAGACCGGCGATGACAGGTATGTAGAGCCCTTTGGCGAGGTGGCTGAGTGGTACGAGAACTCGCGGCTTGAGGACGGGCGCTGGGCGCGCTTCTACGAGCTTCACACCAACCGGCCGCTCTACTGCACCCCCGAGCGGATCATCACTCACTCCGATGAGGATCTGCGACCGGGCTATGCCTGGAAGGGCGGCTGGGGAAATTCAGTGCTGCGCACCATTGAGCGCGTGCAGGAACTCGGCCGCGACAGGATGCTCGCCGAGCGCGAGGCGGTTCCGGATGCCGAGCGGATCGCACAACTGGGCAGAGCCGCAGCGGAGGCGATCGATGCGCTCGATGAGCGCGGTTACTGGGTGACGGAGCGCGGCCCCGAGGACGAGAATATCCGCTCGGACGAGTTCCGCCGCAGGCTGGGCGCGCTCTCAGCATATCTCGAAGCGGTCCGCGCCGCCGGGGAGTGAGCGCGTGTCAGTCTCACCTGAGACGTACCTGTAAGATCAACCAGCGCTCCCATGTAGCAAACGGATGGCCCGATCACCGCCGGTAGAATCGTGGATCGGGCCATCTGATCTGTACGGTGCCGATCTATTGTACCGCCTCCAATACCCGTACATCGCTGAACTATTGAGGAAGATACGTGAGCGTGACGTGGGCCATTCTCTGGAGCGGCAAGAGATGTTTGTCGCATACTATCCCCCCATGTGTGTGCTGTGTCCTACAGATACGGTCTTCGCACTGCTTTGCCGGATCTCAGTGTGGTGCGGCTTGAGTATTTCGGATCGCAGGGGCAGTCTCACAACCGCTGTATCTATCATTTTCACCTGCTTCGGACATTCCCCACTGATGCTACCAGTTATCGTGCAGCCGGGCACCAAGCGCCGGCGATCAGAAGAACCGCACTACCTGCCACCGCTATCTGGTCAGCCAGTTCCAACTGTTGCACGGGAGAGAATATGACTCATGCGAGTTATTCTCCAGAGACGGTCTCATGTGCACCGACGTCGCAGGGATCGCGGCGTGAGGTGCGATCGATGTCCTCGGCTACCAGCTTCAGCCGCTCGGCGCTGCGCGTCACGCCCGGCACATCGCCGACCAGGCGCAGATTGCCGCTACCGGCATCGACGAAGGCCTCAGTCAATACGCGAGTGACGTTGCCGAAGATGCGAATGTCCCCGGTGGTCATCTCCTGGCGCATGGGCGGGCCGCTGAGGAGATTGTTGGCGACCACGAGCCCATCATTATCGTAGACGAGACGGATGAGACGCATCAGCCTGCTGTCTGGATCGTGTATCGTATTATGGGCGATCACGCAGTTGGCGGTGTACGCAGCGAAGATACCATTCTCAGGCGTATTCTTGAGGAAGTTGTTGCGGACGATGAAGCCCGTGCAGTGGATCGTGGTCTCGGGCGCGCGGTAGGCGTTCCCGAGGCAGATACCGGCGTCGCAGTCGATGATGATGTTCCGTTCGATTATGCAGTCTCGGGAGTCGTGCCAAAGGAAGATCGCGCCCCGCCCCTCGCCGGTCCGCCCCTGGATGCCGATGAACACGTTGTCGCTGATAGTCCACCCGGTCGCGTACATTGCATCGATACCGCCAATGTAGTTACCCCCAAAGGTCTCAGCCGTATCCGTCTCGTCATCTGCATAGCGCTTGGGGCGATCGTTGTAGAACAAGCAGTACTGGATCCTGTGATCGCGAGGGCGCAACTGCTCTCGGCGCTCCTCGGGGATCCTGACGGCCTTCACGCCGCGCTGCCACACATTGCGGATGACGCAGTTGTGAATAGTAACGCGATGCACGCCGGTCTCGGTGTTGAGCTTGAACCCGTTCCATTTCACGTTCTGGATGGTCAGGTCCGCGATGGTGACATCGGAGCACCCGGTGACGCCGAGCAATTCTCCGTGCCGGCTTTCCGCTCCATCGATGATGACTGCCTCGCGATCACCGGACGCACTCCGCAGAGTTACGTTATCAGCCTTGATCGCAAAGTACCGCGGCATCATATAATGGCCGTCCGCGACCAGTATCGTCGTACCCGGTCGCAGATGCTCAACAGTGTGCAGAAGCTCATCTACGGTCGCGACCTCGATGACGTCACCTGTGGGTTCGGGCAGCGGCGGCGCCTGCGGGAACCAGGGCTGCGTTATCGGAAATGCTGCGCACAGGCTTGAGCAGATAAGGATCACGCTGACGGCGGCCATTCTCGTGAGCCAGAAAAATCCCATAGCAGTTCCTCTCCCACGTCTGTGATAGGCATATGAGTGGATTCAGTCGGCGTACAGGATGGCTCTCGACTCTCACCAGACCGAACGGTCCACCCCCACATGCGTGGGGAATACTATGCGTTCGGGGTCGTCATGCGTCGCGCCGCCGGTCCACCCCCACATGCGTGGGGAATACTAGACGATGCCGTTCAGCGCGTCTTCGAGCAGCGGTCCACCCCCACATGCGTGGGGAATACGCGCGGCCTATGCTTGAGCAGTGTCGAAAGTTCGGTCCACCCCCACATGCGTGGGGAATACTG
>PXBW01000171.1 GCA_003566775.1 candidate division WS1 bacterium | reverse complement strand
CGCATCGACGAGATCGGTTCATCGCAACGTGATGCGGATGTCGAAAGGGTCTCCCTGTTCCATGACACCGACAGGGACGGGCGCTTCGACCCGGAGCGAGACACCAGAATCGCGACAGGCGTCTTCAGCAATGGCGAGGTGCATTTCCGCGACCTCAACTTCAACATCCCTCTGGGAGAGCACCGGGACCTGTTCGTGGTCTACGATATCAGCCGAACGGCCAGCCCCACGCGAGGCAACACTGTCGGAGCGGGCATGGAAACCTATGACTACATTCGGCCCGAGGTGCCGGGGGCGGTGCAGGAGCGCGAGCGGCTGCCAATGACCGAAACCGAGCCCGGCCTGGGCGAGCACCGCTTCCCGATCATGTCGTCGACCATGCGCATAATGAACCGCCCGAGTGAACTGATGGTCACGCCCATAAGCCGCGCGCCCGGCATGGAGGCGCCGAATCCGGCCGGCGAAGCGGATGCACAGGCGATCCAGCCAGGCGACCAGAACGTGCCGATCCTCTCGCTCAACATGACCGTTGACGAGAATCGGGTCCGCATCGGGCGCATACGAGTGGATCAGGTGGAGGCCATAGACGCAGTCGCACACATCACCAGCACCGCGCTCTACCATGACATCAACGGCAACGGGGTTGTCGATCCGGGCGACCGTCTCCTCGCAGAGACCACCTTCGCAGTGGTCGATGGCGTTGAGCGGGCCGCCTTCGATCTCACGTCTGATCCGTTCGAGGTTGTCGAGGGCGACGTCGCATCGCTGCTGCTTACCGCATCGATATCCGAGGATATGCCGCTGGATGCTCCCTCGGATCTGGTCTATGAGATTGCGGACAGCGACTACATCACTCTGCTCCAGCACCACCCTGACCGCCCCGAGTACCATGACTACGTTGCGGAACTCGACGAGGACGGGGAACCGATCTTCCCGATCCGTTCCGACGTCATCACAACCCCCACGGTCCCGGAACCGCCCCGCAACCTGAGGGCCGATAGTCTTGAGGACGGGAATATCCTGCTGGAGTGGGATCTCTCGCCCGATGATCCCGAGATGGATCCTGAGGGGGTCGTGCTTCGCTACAACATCTATCGCTCCCAGGACTTCGCCGAACTGGACGAGTCGGAGCCGGGGGACGACCTCGAATCCTACGCGCAGGTCGATGCCGGTGAGACCGAGTTTGTCGACATCCGCGCCCCACTCGGTGTGGAGTTCTACTACATGCTGCGCTCCTTCAGCACCGAGGGCATAGAGGGGCCGAACTCCAATATCGTCGGGCCGATCTCGGCGGAAGACCTTGAGGCTCCCGAGTTCACCGACTTCGATCCGGAGCCGGGCGCTGAGGACGTACCGCGCGACACCGCCATCTCATTCGCGGTTGTGGATGAGCGCTCCGGCGTCGATGAGAGCACGCTCGACGTCATAGTCGACGATATCGTCCTGATTGAGAATGGCGAGATCGTGGAGGACCAGCAGGAGCATGTGGAGATCTCCGGCACGGCGCGACGCCTTGAGGTCACCTATCAGCCGCCTGAGGAATACGATTACCTGCAGACAGTCACGGTGGGACTGCGCGTCGCCGACAACGCAGGCAACTGGCGCCCCGCCCCGCCTGAAGAGGACCGACTGTTCGAGTATAGCTTCACAACCGAGGCCCCGGCCACCTACAGCATCTCCGGTGAGATTTTCGACGAGGACGGGGAGCCCGTTGAGGGCGTCACCGTGAGGGCCGGCGAGAGGCAGATGGACACCACCGACCGCGACGGCTACTACGAGATCACCGGACTGCTCGACGGCGTCTATGAAGTCACGCCCACGAAAGAGGGACACTCCTTCTACCCGCCGCCGCAATCGGTCTCAGTGCCGCCCGATGCCTTCGGCGTCGACTTCACCGCAGCACCGGGCTTCGAGATCTCCGGTAGCGTGGTGGATGCTGAAGGCGAACCGCTGCGGGGCGTGACGATCACCGCGGAGCACCGCGACGAAGTCTTCTTCTTCGAGGACGTCTCGAATGCAGACGGCACGTGGGCCTTCACGGACGTCCCGGCAGGGTTCTACGACGTGAGGCCCGCGCTGGGCGGCTA
Organism: candidate division WS1 bacterium; assembly: GCA_003566775.1. GTDB lineage: Bacteria > Armatimonadota > Zipacnadia > Zipacnadales > UBA5352 > UBA5352. Next base: position 3,021 of record PXBW01000171.1, on the reverse strand, counting down.
CGTCTTCGAACCGGAGATCCACGAGGTCGAGGTTGGCGTGGAAGTCGGCAGCGTCACCGATCTTCTCTTCGAGGGTGCCGCCGAGACCTTCACCATCAGCGGTACCATCCGCGACTTCGAGGGCGAACGCCTCGAGGGCATCACAGTTGAGGCCCTCCGTGACGATGAGGTCATCCGGACTGCTGAGACCAATCCTAACGGCCTGTATCGACTCAGCGATCTGGCGCCCGGCACCTACGTCGTGAGGCCAACACACGACGACTACGAGTTCCAGCCTCCCGAGTTGGAGTTCGAGCTTGCGAGTGACAGGGCGAACGCGGACTTTACCGCGGCGGCGCTCTATGCGATGCCGCTGCCAGACGGTCTCGCGATGGTTGCGGTACCGGTCGAGCCGCTCGATCCCGACCCGCTTGCGGCCTTCGGAGAGAATGTCCAGGTCGCGCGCTGGAGCCCGCAGGCCGGAGCATACGTGGTCGCGCCAGATGACGACCCGCTCCTCGAGCTTGCGCCGGGCAGGGGCTACTGGACCCGCACCGACGGCGGGGTGCAGGCCCGCATCGGCGGTGAGGTGTTCTCAAGCACACAGGACCTCTCAGTTACCGCCCAGAGCCGCTGGAATATGCTCGGCAACCCCTACGACCGTGACCTGCCGTGGGAGCGCATGAACGTCCCCGCTGACGGGCCGGTGGCCAACTACGGCTTCATCTGGGACCGCGAGGCCGAGAGCTACCGTCTCGTGAGCACCGCCGAGGGGCTGGGCGCAATGACCACGGTCCCGCGCCATCACGGCTTCTGGCTCCGCGCGACCGCGTCTGCGGCCGTGACCTTCCGCGGCCCCGGCACCGCACCGGCCTCCGCCGCGGTCGCGGAGCGCGCCGCCCGCGAACCCGGCCCCGACGCATGGGTCTTCCCGGTGGTCGCTCGCGCCGCGGATGCAATCGATGCCTCCAGCCTCGCGGGCGTGTTGCCGCAGGCCGCAAGCAATCCGGAGGCATATCGAATGGACAATCCGCCCGCACTCGGCGACTACGTCGACCTATACTTCCTCGGCGACAATGGTCGCAGACTCGCGGTGGATGTGCGTGAGAACGCGCCGCGGCAGCGCTGGGACTTCGAGGTCGCAACCAACATGGCGGGCGCCGAGGTGCAGATACAACTGCCCGACCTCTCCGAGGTGCCGCACGACCGGGTGGTGTACCTCTACGACGAGGCCGCCGATAAGCGCATCTACGCCCGGACGCAACCGTCCTACAGCTACGATGCGGGTGAGGGCGGTACCCGCAGATTCCGCCTCGAGGTCGTTGAACGCACCGAGGCCGGCCTGACCATCAGCGCCGCCTCCGCGCAGAGCCATGACGGCGGAGCAACGGTGAGCTACACGCTCTCCACCGACGCCCATGTGCGCGTCGAGGTGCTCAATATCGCCGGACGCACCATCGCGGTGCTCGCCTCCGACGAGGCGAAGACCGCGGGCGTCGCCAGCGCCACATGGAGCGGTCGGTCGAGGTCCGGCACACTGGTGCCCGGAGGACGTTACCTGGTGCGCATCACCGCGCGCGCCGAGGACGGTCAGCAGACACAGGCGCTCGTGCCGCTGAACTTCGAACGGTAATTACCGGCTGAAACGGGAGGGCGGCGAGCATCGCGGCCCTCCCGATCACCATATTCACTGTCGCATTGCCGTCGCCGCATTGGGCTGATGGCTCGGAGCCGCCTGTGCTCTGAGCGAGCGTACACTACAGGTTCGACGCCTGTCGCGCTTCAGGAGAGATGACAGGAATCGGACCGGACAGGGTTGTCGAGAGGCCTTTGCCCTGAAGCGCCCAGGCAGCCGCTCAGTGGACGATTGGGTTCGTCTCCGGGCGACCCGAGGAGGGTAAGTACCATGACATCGCAAAGAGCCCCGCTGCGTTCGTGTCTCGCGATCATTATCACCGGTGTCGCCGCCTGCATCATCGGCACCGCGCTCACACCCGCCCCCGCGTGGGGGCAGACATTAAGCCAGGGCAGCTTCTTCCGCTCTGCTCCCGCCCGACCTGAGTTGGACTCCCATCAGGCCTTCGTCGGTGACGAGATCACCTACAGGGTCCATTGGCACCACCCGGATGACGAAGAACCTGATACTGCAAGGGTTTCTCTCTACCGCCAGACGCCATACACCAGCGCCAACCGTGTAGCTATCATAGAACTGGATGACGACGGCGAGGATCCCTCCGACGGGCAATGGTGGGAGGCAGAAGGCGACGGCGGTGACACCCCATGGGGAGCACATATTGTGCGCTTCGAATTCCTCTTCGATGACGCCGCTGATCGCTTCCTTGTGCTTGATTCACCTCGGCTCGATGTCAACTCGCCGCCCAACCAGTTCAGCTTCTGGATGGATCCAACGCCCTACGCGCGCGAGTTCAGTCCTGCGGACACTCCACCCTGGGAGACCCCGCTGCCCCCGGCTCAGTGTGTAGCAACCGACAACTCCACCGTATTTCTCTGGGTGGAGATAGGAGATCCCGATCAGGATGCTATCGGAGATGTCGAGGTGCGGCTGCGACGCAATCATTCCGCTGAATCGTGGCAGCCCATGTACAGAGATCCCGACCAGGACCCGAGGGAGCATCCGGCCAGGTTCTGGGCTGCTATCGACACCAGCGATCTTGACCCGAGCGACTTTCACCCCCTCACTGGGGCTCGAAGGTGGCGCATTTATCAATGGGAGGTGCGGGCCTGGGACGATCCGGATGTCACCCACCTGCCGGACATACCCGCGGCGGCGCGGCCGACAGGGCGGCGCTCTGACTGGCGACACGATGATGCCCACGATCGCGCGCCATCCAATTTGAATTTCTGGATCTCGGCCGAGGAGTGGGAAGTCTTCTCAGTAAATCAGAGCAATGTTGCTTACCCGCATCCGGTGATTACGCCTTCAACTCCCGGTAGTCACGGATCCGGCTCAGCCTCATCAACTTTCGACTTCCGTTTTCGCTACAGGCACCCTGATGGTCTTCGCCCCGCGGCATCGAGGCA
>PXBW01000196.1 GCA_003566775.1 candidate division WS1 bacterium | reverse complement strand
TCCCGGCGAAAAGAGGCGTCCGCAAGCCGATGCGCGAACCGTACCGCGGGCTGCGCTACGCCCGAACTGCCCGAGTGAGCAGCGAATGCCACGGGTTCGCGCCGGGTGATGGGCGCGCCGCCGCGAGCAGAGTGGGGGAGAGGGCCGCTTCATCGGCGGCAGCGGCTCAGCTGCGCCACCACCGAAGCGCGATGGGGGAGAAGCGCCGGGCGAAGAGCGTTGATGTGCAGGCGAGAGTTCCCGCGATGAGTGGGCCTCGAGCGGATCGATTCGCGGGGAGTGGGGGAGAGCAGTCGACTCTGTCTGCACGTGATCGATCCGGCCTGACGGCGAAGAGGCCCGGTCCCTGTCCGTACGGGTGACGCCGCAGCAGGGCGCGAACAGCGCACTCTTGACCTGCACCGCGCGCGCCATCTACAATCGATCGTAGTTCGCGAGCACACACCCCAGCAGGGCCGCCGCGCGCGGTCTGAAGAGAGGGCTTCTACCATGCATCACGCGCCACGTCTCCGCATGAGTCTCGTAATCGCAGCAATGACCATCGCCGTGCTCGCCACCACCACCAGTGCTTTCGCGCAGTGGCGGCAGCCGAGAACGAGCGGCTTCGGCCTGTCATACGCCTACTCGGGCGGCACGAACGGCTTCCGCCTGGAGCGCGCACAGGACCGGTACCTCATCGATGTCGGTTGGTTCGACGACGATGACGGCAACATCTACTGTCTCGAACTCGGTTTCGACCCTACCGAGGCATTCGGCGAGTACGGTGGTGTCCCGTTCATGGTCGGGCTGGGTGGATATCACCTCGGGTCAGATGTGGACGAAATCGATGACTCCACCACGGTGAACTTCTGGGCGGGGGTCGGTGACTTCGATCACACCAGCAGCGGCCTGTTCTTCCAGTATCGTTACATCTTCGGCGGCGTGCTTGGTGGAGGCCAGGGAATCGTGGGCTGGTCGTTCTAAACTCGCGCACGCGCGCCACTTTGTACGCCATGCGGAATGCGGTCCGGATCTCTCCGGACCGCACCGCGTCAGCGGTCCCGGTTAAACTACCCCGGCGAGAATAGTGATAATCCCCCATTAACGCGGGCTGTCATGACCTGTACAATTAGGGTAGCTCTAAGAGTGACAGCTTACGGAGAAGGGATTACCATGACACTGCGGATCCGTTCATCACCGACCACAGGAGCACTCCTGCCGATCTGTGTGCTGGCCCTGCTGCTGGCCGCGCCCGCTCAGATCTGTGCGGATGAGGCGATGCCGAGGATCACCGCAGAGTACGATGGTGTTCCTCTTAGCGATGTCATCGCTGACCTCCAGGCGCGCCATGACGTGCAACTGACCCTCGCGGATGGCGTCGATGCGGATACGCCGATCAACGCCTCTGTGAGCGACTTTCCTCTCCACCACGCCCTCAGGTCCATGCTCGGCCCGGTGGGCCTGCAGGTGGAGACGGATGACGGTGGCTGGTTGATCGCGCGGCGCGAGGTGCCCGAGGAGCGGGCCGTGACAGAGGCGCGCCCCACCCGCGACGCCCCTGAACGCCCGGCGCCCACGCGCGAAGCGCCTCCGGGCTACGAGCCGCGAGTGGCGGCTGAGGACCCGGAGGAGGAAGAGCGCGACGAGGTAATGGAGATCATCGAACCGGATTACTTCGGCGCGGGCACAGCCGCGATGACCTTCGGTGGGGGAGTAGTTGAGCCCTTCGTGCCCATGGGCATGGGCGGAATGGGCGGCATGACCGGCATGGGCCAAACCGGCGGCTTCGGCACTACCGGTGGCGTTGGCACGCGCGGCGGCTTCGGCACCACCGGCGGCGTTGGCACTCAGCGTCCCGGCACGCAACAGCCGGGAATGCAGCGCCCCGGCACGCAACAGCCAGGAATGCAGCGTCCGGGCACGCAACAGCCGGGTACTCAGCGCCCCGGCACTCAGCAGCCTGGATGGTAGTTTGAAGCGCCGGAAGACAGGATCAGCGGAGCTTTGCGGGTCGGGAATCATTCCGACCCGCATTATCCTTACTGCGGCTTCGTATAACCTATCTTATGTCATGTTGAGCGCCTTCACTACGGGTTCCACACCGCCCGCTGTAGCACAGGCGGCGGGCGCCATCTGAAGCCACGACCATTTCTACCCCCCCGACAAAGACCAAACGGCCCCACTCGGGGGCCGTTGGTTGTCTTTGCCGTCGCTATCGTTGCCGCCGTTACGCCGCTCAGTGCGGGCAGCAGGTGGCGTGATCGTGATCGTGCTCATGCTCCGGCGGAGCGGCCGCGGTCTCAATCGCATCCACATCCACTCCGACCTGCTTAAGCTCCCACTCGATCGCCATACGAAGGTCCCGCTCGCTCCACTCCTCGAATACGGGCGAACCTCCGAACGAAAGCATTCCGAGCGGAGCATCGGGCACCATCTTGATCATCTCGTCGTTGATGATCAGCCCCACGTCGCGGCCCCCCGTGATCGTCTCCGTCAGCTGCTTCGCCTCATCGGTGTAAAACGGAATGAACTCGAAGCGCACATGGCCGGGATACTCGCGCTCGATCGCCGTGAACATCGGGATGAACATGTCCTCCAGAAGCTCCGGATCATCGAACAGCTTCTGCACCAGCACCTCGGCGTCCTCGCTGCCGATCGGAACAGTTATCCCCTCGACGTACTCGTCCAGCGTCATCTCCGGCTCAGAACAGTCCTCGTCATGATCGTCCCCGCAGGCATCGTGTCCGCAGCCACCCCCGCTGCCCACTCCTCGGGCCGCAAGCTGCACCGGATCCATGCCGATGAAGTAGTTGAAGGCGGCGACACTACCCAATAGCGCGACGACTACAATTGCGGTTATCAGTTTCGTGCTCATGATAACACCCCGTTGTCAGGTACACTGGCAGGATATCGCGCGTACATGCGTGTTCTGTATATATTAACGCATCGACCGCGCCCTGCGGTTCCCCCGACACCGTCCGATCACCGATATCACAACGCAGGCGTTACCTGCAGGAAGCGATATCCCCGCTCCTCGAAAGCGTCCGCGATCTCCGGCACCCTCTCCTCATCGAACAGCACGCCCGTGATCGCTCCGCCCGATCCCGTGAACTTCGCGGGCAGACCGAAGCTGCGCGCGATCTCGATCATCTCGAGATTCTCTGCGCCGATCACCTCGTCGCCGTATATCTCCCGCCGCAGATCGAAGTTCCGGTCCATCAACTCCCCGAAGCGCTTGATGTCTTCCTGCTCCAGCGCCTCAAGGCCCTCCTCCGCGAACTCCGCGAACCGGCGCATCGCGTCGATGACCTCCCGATCGCCGCTGTCGTAACGATAATGCACCAGATTATGCGCCTTGCCGGAGGTCGTGGTCGAGTGCGGAATGTACCCCAGGTAAAGTGGAGGCAGAAGCTCCGCGGGAAGATTCCGGTAGATCCCGTAGCCCCGCTTCTCCATCTCCTCGGGGCTGAAGTCCATGTACACCAGGCCGCCGTACGTCTGCGCCACCCGGTCCTGCAGCCCCGCCTTGATGTCAAGCTCCTCGGTCTCCACCGAAAGCGCAATCTGCGGCTGCAACGGCTTCGGGATATCCTGGTCGCTGAGTTCGTAGAACTGCATCAGCGCCTTCAGCGTGGCCACCACGATCGCGCTGGAGCCCCCGAGACCCACCTGACGCGGGATGTCGGTGTCATACTCGATCGTGAAGTTCGCATCGCGCAGAGCGATATCGTGCTTCCGGCAGTACTGGCAGAAGCGCGTGCAGCTTGCATAGATCAGGCGGGTGCCGCCGTAGTATCCATCCTGGCGGGCTATCTCATAAAGCTCATCGAGGCTGTTGAAGGTAAACGGATCATGCACCCTGTGCGGCACTATCTGCACGTGCGGGCTCTCCCACAGCGTCGTATTCGCGGAAAAGTCACGGATCTGTGTGGTGATGGTCTTGCCTCCGAACCCGTCCGAAGGGTTGCCCATCAGGCCCATGCGAGCACATGAGGTCTTCGAAATGATCAAGGATGCTGCCTCCCATGATAGCTTGCGGTGTGTGTGTCCGACGGTAATGATTGATACGAGGCACAGCGCTCACCGGTCTCTGTCAGAATCCGTCACCTTCCCCGCTGAGCGTGCGTGTTCATCTGCAATCATATGCCTCACCCGGTGTGCTGTCAACGCGCAGACACCCCGATACCCGAACCATTTCCGTTCCGTACAAAGATCACGGAACCACCGCCCCGCACAGATTGTCTGTTGTACCACGCACAGGGCCAGTCGTCACCCGATCAATGGCGTTCACAGGAGGGTTCGACGATGGAGATGATGCACATCTACGTCACAAGCGATGTGCCCGAGGAAGCCCTGAACCACATCAACGACCTCAAGGGTGTGGAGGCCGGAAACGGCGTGATCGTCGGTGCTGGAGAACCCCGGCCCGACGAGAACTCGGTGGTGATGTTCTATCAGGCAGAGGGCGGAAAGGGCGAGATACGCATTCCCTTCTCATGCATCGCCATCGCCGATGAGGGCGTCCTGCGCGCAACCATGAAGCGCACCGGCGAGGTAACCGGCTGACGTGCGCGACAGCCGCCATCGGGGGGGTACCGGCAGCCCCACAGCCGCTGACGGCGCTTCTGCGTGCCTGAGCATCAGCGCCTGCTGAGCTTACTGTCCGAGTGGATGTCGAAAGGTGCTCTTGCCGCTTCCTTCACCACTCATACACCCGCGCGCCCCTCGCCTCGAAGCGCTCCGTGATCTCTCCCTCCTGCAGCCTCAACTCGCGCTCCTCGAAGATCTCCCGCGCGATGTCGTGTGCCGTTATGCTGCACCGCGGGGGTCTATTCGTGCGCCGTTCGGAGAGGCGGAACGCCGTTTCCGCCGTTGCCGTCCGCCGTTTGGAGGGGCCGACGCAGGCTCCGGCGTCGTTTACTGGAGCCGAAGTCCGGCCCGGTCGTTTGCCGTCTGCCGTCATGTCGTTTGCCGTTCAGTCGTTGTCTTTGTGGCCCCGGCGCCCTCGCCGGGGGCCGTACGCCGTTGCCGTTCGCGCTTCCCCAACGCTACCCGGCGGGGGCGCCATGAGTTCGGAGACCTCCTGCACAACCACAACGACTGACGACGCACGGACAGGAGTGTCCGTGCCACGGAACGAACGAGGCCGTCCGCCGTTGCCCCTCTCCTGCCCTCGCCGCGTCGTTTGCGGCAAAAAGGGGCACGACCTGCCGCAGGC